>CAYMGX010000181.1:4605-6566 GCA_964390065.1 uncultured Fibrobacter sp.
CTGCTGAGGCTGATATGTCAATCGACTCAACTGCGAAAGTTACGGTAATTGCAGCTCTTCAAAAAGAGTATCATGCTGAAAGAATGTCTCAGACATATATCGGCAAAGTAGGAAAATTCATAGAGCCGCTGGTTATTCCTTTTGGCACCGACTGGCGTGGCGCAGTATCACTTGTCACCGGTTTTGTCGCAAAAGAGGTGGTTGTCAGTTCGATGGGTGTACTTTACGCAGTGGGTGACGGGGAGGCTGAAGACAGTAATGGACTCCGTGATGTGATCCGGGGTAATTTCACTCCTCTTTCAGGGTTTGCATTTATGTTGTTTGTTCTCTTGTATACACCGTGTGTTGTAGCGCTGATAACAGCGGTAAGAGAACTTGGAAACTGGAAATGGTCTGTTTTTTCAGTGTGTTATCAGTTGTGTCTGGCCTGGACTGCAGCAACACTGGTGTATCAGATCGGGCGTATTTTTATACGGTAAGAAATAGTTAACACACCGGGTGCGCTTTGCTGAGCATCTGCCCGGTGTGTTCAAATGTGTCAGTCATCTTAAAACACGTTTCTTAAAAAAAACACTCAAACGCCCTTGGCTTTTTTCATACAATGAAGTATTATCTTTTTGTGCCAGTCCTGAAATATCTTTAAACAATCAGCTTGCCATGGTGGCACTCCTTTTTTGATAATCCAGCATTGTGCAGGTAGATCGCATGTATCATGTACCATGTAGGGGCAGGTTGCAACCTGCCCCTACATGGTACATGATTTTTAAAAAGCATACAATTTTCACTGGAGGTATACATATGAGTGATGACAAAGTGAGCAAATGTCCGGTTACCGGTGCAGGTGGAAAAATACCAACCGGTAAAGGGACAAAAAATCGTGACTGGTGGCCCAATCAGCTTAATCTCAGTGTGCTTCATCAGCATACCAGTGTGTCAGATCCAATGGATAAAGAGTTTGATTATGCTGAGGCATTCAAATCACTTGACCTTAATGCGGTAAAACAGGATCTTGTCAGACTGATGACCGATTCACAGGACTGGTGGCCTGCGGATTGGGGACATTATGGCGGTTTGATGATCCGTATGGCATGGCACAGTGCCGGTACTTATCGTACATCAGATGGACGTGGCGGGGGAGGTACCGGTAATCAGCGTTTTGCACCACTCAACAGCTGGCCCGACAATGTAAATCTTGACAAGGCACGACGTCTCCTCTGGCCGGTTAAAAAAAAGTATGGTAACAAAATATCCTGGGCAGATCTCATGATACTTGCCGGTAACTGCGCACTTGAATCAATGGGATTTAAAACATTTGGTTTTGCCGGCGGAAGAGTTGACATATGGGAACCTGAAGAGGATATCTACTGGGGAAATGAAGAGAAGTGGCTTGGTGATTCGCGTCATGGTGAAACCGGCAAGCTTGAGAATCCGCTTGCTGCCGTTCAGATGGGTTTGATTTATGTCAACCCGGAAGGTCCGGGCGGTCAACCGATTCCGTCAGAGTCTGCTCATGATGTCCGCAGTACCTTCGGGCGCATGGCTATGAATGACGAGGAAACGGTGGCGCTTATTGCCGGCGGGCACACGTTTGGTAAAGCACATGGAGCCGGTGATCCGAAGTGTGTCGGACCTGAACCGGAAGCTGCTCCTATTGAAGAACAGGGGCTTGGATGGAAAAGTACCTTTAAAAGCGGTAAGGGTGGCGATACCATTACAAGTGGTATTGAAGGAGCCTGGAAACCAAATCCTACCCGCTGGGATGTGGGGTATTTAAAAGTACTGTTCAAATATGAGTGGGAACTGCTCAAGAGCCCGGCGGGGGCTTATATCTGGCTTGCAAAGAATGTTGATGAAGAGGATATGGTGGTTGATGCTCACGATCCTTCAAAGAAGGTTCGCCCCATGATGACCACTGCAGATCTTTCACTTAAGTTTGATCCTGTCTATGAGAAAATCGCCCG
>CAYMGX010000182.1:0-6528 GCA_964390065.1 uncultured Fibrobacter sp.
GCATCAAAAGCCCCCACATAACTTGCAGGATTTGAACGGGTTGTTTTTCCTATTGGAGACTGATCAACCATTATAACATCATCACAATGTTCATGTCCCTGAATTTCTTTACACAGAGGTACTTCCGCTGCAGCTTTTCCTTTCAGTTTCATCAGACCATTATAGAGTACATCATTAATAAGTGTTGACTTCCCGGAACCGCTTACTCCGGTCACACATACCAGCCGGTTTAATGGAAATGAAACATCGATATTTTTTAAATTATGCTCCTGTGCGCCTTTTAAAACGATGGCGTTACCGTTTTTTACCGGTATTGTCTTCACAACTGATAGTACTGATTTTTTCCCGTTAAGAAAGGGTGCTGTGACCGATTCTTTAGATTTGTAAAGCTGATCAAGCAAACCATAAAAGACAATATTTCCCCCAAGCTCACCCGGTCCCGGTCCCATATCAATAACATAATCCGCCGCCCTGATTACTTCGGGATCATGTTCAACAATGATAAGGGTATTTCCGGCATCACGCAATCGGTGAAGTACACCAATCAGTCGTCCTATATCTCTGGAATGAAGTCCAATACTCGGTTCATCAAGTACAAAAAGAGTGTTTACCAGTGATGTACCGAGTGCGGTTGTCAGATTAATCCTCTGCACCTCACCACCACTGAGTGTTCGTGACTGACGGTCAAGAGTCAGGTAACCAAGTCCTACTTCGTCAAGATATTTTAACCGGGCTCTTATTTCTTTAAGCACAAGTTCCGATGCTTCATCACTGCGGCTGACAATATCGTCTGAATTGAATAATGCAACAAGTTTACTTACAGGTAAAAGCATTACCTCGTGAATAGTATACCCCTTACCAGTACCGATCCTCCAGTTGAGAGCATCAGCTTTAAGCCGTGATCCATTGCATTTATGGCACAAATAATAACCGCGGTACTTTGACAAGAGAACCCGGATATGCATCTTATAGCTTTTTGATTCAAGCCAGTCAAAGAATCGCTTTATTCCATACCATTTTCCATCATCGGCTTCTCCAACACCATCAATGACCCACCGTTTATATTTTTCAGGCAGTTTAGCCCAGGGAATATCTACCGGTATTCCCTCTTTTTTTGCAAAGCGCAACATGTCAACCTGACATTCATTAAAACTCGGTGTCTGCCATGGTTTGACAACACCCCCGGCCAGTGTTTTTGATTGATCGGGAAGCACAAGGTCATAATCAACCCCGATAACGCGTCCAAATCCCCGGCACTCATCACAGGCACCAATCGGTGAGTTAAAGGAAAAAGTACCCGGTACCGGTTCCTTAAAGTGGATATCGCAATCCGGGCAGTGAATTCCTTCAGAAAAACGAAATACTTTTTTTTTGTCAATAGTCGAATTCCAGTCGGTTATACCGCTGTCTTTAACCGGATTTTTACATCGGTACACTGTAACGAGACCTTTACCATGCAACAACGATGCTTCAAGATCCTCAACAATTCTGTCCCTGTTATGGTTATTGACAACAGTAACATCCTGAATCACATCAATATGTGTATCATTTTCATCAAGATAACGGGTATACCCCTGTGCTTCCAGCATTGTTTTCATTTCAGTTATTGAAAAGTTATCTGGTTTATGTATTGTAAAAACAATACATACAGTTGTATCGAGGTGATTCTTAATAAGCTTGTCAAATATCGATTGTGCAGAATCGCGATCAACAGGTTTATGACAGCTATTGCAGACCAGATACGATAAACGTGCAAACAGCAGTTTCAGATGATCATTTACTTCCGTCATTGTACCAACAGTAGACCGTGATGTTCTTACGGTATTGGTCTGGTCAATTGCGATGGCAGGCGGCATTCCGTCAATGCGATCAACAGCAGGCTTATCCATTCTATCAAGAAACTGACGCGCATAGGAAGAAAATGTTTCGACATAGCGCCGCTGCCCTTCGGCATATATGGTATCAAACGCAAGGGAGGATTTCCCCGAACCGGAAACACCGGTTATAACGATCATTTTATTGAGAGGGATATCAAGGGAAATATTTTTAAGGTTGTTCTGATGTGCGCCTTCAATTCGTATTAAATTATGCTTATTCATATTGCGTGCCTGCTTTTTAAATGCCCTTCTGTATTGATTTTGACACATAAATAGCTATTCAAAACGATGGTCTGTGACAAAATTTTAAAATACATCATGACCGGATACAGGCTGATTCATTACTGTTTTTATGTGGTTAAAAAAGCATCAACAGGTGACAACTCGGATAATTTTAATTTTTGTATAGCCCGATTTCTTTTTGTCCTCCGGGTGAGGTTCAAAACCAAGAATGGAGATCTCATTTTTACCAGGGCCATACGCCCAAAATACCCGGCCTGCAGCTGGTGTATTATTCTCAATATACGATTGCCATATTTTAAATCCGGCTTTATCTGAGAGCATATAAAGGACCGTTTATTTCAAACCATCTATAGACAGAACTTCCAAAATTAAAAAAAACATAAAAACGGAGCAATTATAATAAAAAAAATAGCTTGATCCCAGTACTCTTGACCGTCAAATCCTCAAAAGAATGATCTCGCAATCCAAACAATCACAAATACTCTCTGTGATCGTTTGATCCTTGTAGTATTATACACTTGAACCCGGCGGGAACTTTATAAGAAAAAAAGTAAAAAATCAACCAGACAAACGAAAACGTAATGTATGTTTATCTTTAATTATAAGTAAAGAAATAAAAAAATGTTTTATAAGTTTTCTATCGGCCATACAATGAAATGCCATTACATGTAAATAGTTAATTGGATTTATTGGTTAAGAACACGAACTGAAAAGATGAAACGGTGCTCCATGCTCCGAATTAAATTATTAATGAGATGATGGAATTGGATAAAAAAGCTGCCGCTGTTTTGTCGAAAATATCAAAACTGCTCAAGCGGGAGAAAAGATAATTATGACTGATGATATCAGATGGATGCAGCGCTTCAACAACTATCTAAAAGCATTTCGGGAATTGAAAGATGCCGCACAGTTGGCGAAAGCAAGAGATTTGAGCAAGCTCGAAAAACAGGGCGTTATTCAGGGGTTTGAATACACGCACGAACTCGCGTGGAATGTGATGAAAGATTACCTGAATGATCAGGGATTCCAGAATATTATCGGTTCTAAAGATGCGACACGGCAGGCGTTTAAATCCGGTTTGATTACCGATGGAGAAGACTGGATGAATATGATAAAAGCCCGAAACCTTACGTCGCATCTCTACGATGAAACGCTTGCCGAAGATATATTCCGGCAAATTGTTGATTCATTTTATCAGGCGTTTGAAACATTTACCCGTACGTTTACACTGCTCTATGAAGAGGATGATGAATGAAATTAAGGTTTGGACTTTCTGAAAAGACCATAGAGCGGATCTGTTCTGTTTTGTCATCGTATAGCGCAGTACAAAAAGCTTTTGTATATGGTTCACGTGCGAAAGGGAATTTCCGTGAAGGATCTGATATTGATATAGCGATCTCTGGTGACATTGATACGAAAATATTAGGTGACATCGCGGAAGACCTTGACGAGCTACTGTTACCCTATACAATCGATTTGTTGGTATACGAAACACTTAAAAATGATATACTGCGTGAGCATATTGACAGAGTTGGAAAATTGTTTTATGAAAAGGATACCACTGAGTTTATGTTTTTGGAGGATCAGGGGGCATAATTCCATGATAGTATATTGCACATTGTCAAATTACATGGAACATTTGCCCCAAATGTATAAGATAATCCGGTGTACAGAAGAACCATAGCTGTAAGCAAGCAAATACTCCAACTGCTATTGTTTTACCAAACGTTTAGTAAGAACGCCCGAATCTGAGCGCATTCTTATCAGATAAGAACCGGCTCCAACACCGGGAAGACCCCATGTGTATGAGTGCAATCCGGCACCAAGAAACGATTCAGCCAGCGAACAGAGCTTTTTACCTGTTAAGCTATATAATGCAACATCAACCCGTTGCGCAACTGGAAGCGTGAATTGAATAGATACTTTATCAGATAATTGATTCTGCATATTGACCTGAAAAGAAATAGTATTTTTTGTAAATTTTCGTGATGGGTTATTGACGCCAATGCTTGCCTCAGATACCGGCCTTTTCCAGAACCCTCTGTAATCACTGGCAAATAGATTATTACCGATAACCGCAAGAGTAATGATATAATTATTGTACAGATCAGCAATTGTATCATTGAACAATGACCAGTTCTTCCCCTTATCGGTACTTTTAATTACTCCATTAGTGCTGCCAACAAAAATTGTATCTCCGTGTGTCGCAAGACATGAATAAACCCCGGAAGGAACCGTTGGAAGACCAGCCGTCTTCCAGGTGCTCCCCTTGTCATATGAAATAATAACGCTGATCGGCGTGATTGCCAAAATGTATTCTGAATCAGCAACAATTCCACGATCGATATATTCACTTTTTGTAAATTCCCAGGTAGACCCATTGTCATTAGAATTGTAAATACCTTCAGTAGTCCCGACAACAACAAGATTATTGTATGCAGAAACACATGAAATATTACCGGCATCTAAATTGTCAACAGATGTCCAATAATTACTATTAAAAACATTGCTATACAGCCCACTATTTCCTGTCAAAGCAAAGAGGCCGGAACTTCCGGAGCATACAGATCGCACACCATTCCGGGGAAGACCTGAATCAACTATTGCTACCCAGGGTTGAACATTATTCTGAGATATAAAAATGCCTGAATCACAGCATAAATACGTTGACGAATCGATCATTTTAATTTCAGAGATTGCAAAGCTTTTCAAACCTGCATTGAAAGATCTCCAGTGCGCGCCTCCATCATCAGATACAAAAACGCCTGACATTCTGGTTCCTGCAAAAATCGTAGTATCATTCCCTGTGAGGTGGGTAATTTCAATATCTTCCAAAAGTCCGGTTGTCACAGAATCCCATGTTACACCAAAATTAGTTGACCGTAATAAAATTCCCTTAAGTGACGCGAATATGGTCGTTTCATTTGCAGCCAACAAAACATCGCCAACATTGATAGCTGCCGAAAGGTTGGGTATGAAATCCTGTACTTTCCAAGTTGTTCCAAAATCAGGTGAGCTTACCAAAACATTATTAGCCGTACCTCCGAGTATTGCAGATCCACAAACAATAAGATTTTTAACATGAGAGTCATTGACCATGACCCAGGTGCGTCCGGTATCCAAAGATCGGAATATTCCATTGATATTAGTTCCAAATAGATACTTTCCATTTATGATAAGGTTATCAAAATCAGGAGTAGAATCTAATTTTACCCATGTACTGCCACTGTCGACAGAACTGTAAATGCCATAACTATTGGTAGCAGCGACAATCACCGATCCCACCATGGAGATTGCATTGACTTTTTTACCGAGCGGTGTATCTTTCCAGGTATTTCCCTTATCAAAAGACAGAGTGGTTTCACCGGTATCGTTTCGTGCTAAAAAAACATTTTTAAAAGTGCTCAGTTTCAGGATATTTCTGCTTTGAAGGACCGAATCAAATGAACTGAAGTGATTACCAGAATCGACAGAAATGAATAATTCACCACTCTCCGTTGATGCAAAAACGATCTCATCCTGGGCAGAAACCCAGATTAAATTGGTATCGCTGGAACCAATGGTGATTTTTTCCCACTGCGCTCCATTATCTGTGGATACCAGAATGCTTTTGTTAGTTGCAACAAAAACTTTATTGCCACTCATGGCAATTGACGAGATTGATGCCGGACCTTGCGGACTGTTGACCTTTGTCCACTGGGCATCTGCAGACTGGGCAAAAAAACTGCCTAAAGTGACAATTGCACTTACTATTATACGACATAAGGACAATTTAATCATAGGAACTCCTTTTTTAACCAACAATATCTACAAAGTGATGATACTTAACCTGAAAGCATTAATTCCTTGATCATCTTTCGATCATTTGGATGTTCACGTTCGAGAAGATCTGCCGCAAGCCGGGATGGATCACCACGTTTTCCCAGTGCAACGGCAATTGCAATATCATAGTCTTCAGGTGACACACCAGTGACATTATACACCTTTTCGGGAATAAAACCAGCCATCGCATGCGAATACAAACCAAGTTTACGGGCTTGAAGCGCAATTGACATCCAGGCAGCTCCACAATCAAACAGAGCCCAACGATTTGGCGCGTTATTATGAGAAAAAGTTTTCTTTGCAAAAACAAACAAAAGTACCGAAGCATTTGATGTCCATTTCTGATTCATTTCAACCAGTGCATTCACAAAAAGGTTACGATCCTGTTCTGTTACAGAATATACAAATCGCCATGGTTGTTCATTATACGCTGATGGAGCCCACCGTGCAGCTTCAAGTATAATCTTCATCTGTTCACTGCTAATGGGTTCATTATTCAGAGCCCGTGGAGACCATCGGTCAATAAACATAGAATCTGCCTCTGCGCAACGATCACGAACTAAAAACTCACTACTTGACATACTAA
>CAYMGX010000183.1:0-2687 GCA_964390065.1 uncultured Fibrobacter sp.
TGTTTGAAGCCATTAGATTGTACCTCGTACTGCATTTGTTTGTTGAATCATGCGCCACTCGGGGAGGCGCGGAGCGATTTCGTTTTTAAAAAGGGGAACCATACCGATTTCTGTTGTTTCCTGAAGTGTTTCGCCGTGATGTGCAACAAGTGTGCACGTACAGCCGATATGAAAAGGTGGAATTATATGTGGATGCTGATAAATTTCCTCCCGTGTCACAAATTGCCCCTTTTTGAGGTAACCTGCGCAGACTTCACAGTATTCCGGTATAAAATCATAATAGTAGAAAGAAATTCCATCGCTATCACCCTGTTCAATTAAATCAATATTTCTGTCCAGCGACTCATCCCACTCACGCACATATGTATCTATTTCTGATGTTGTCAGGTTGTTATTTCCCAAATCAATATTGTTTACGTTTATCTTTTCCAGATATTTTCGTATTTCTTCAGTTGATGGTTTAACATCCCTGAGATGATCCCGTGGAGTTTTCCGTACGATCGAATAAATACCGCTTTGATGCAGTAAGGGATTTGGCTCTTCTGAGGTTTCTTTTTTATTGAAACTCACACTGATCGCAACCAGAATCAGGATTCCAAACAGGATCAGACTGACCAGAATGTAGAACATTGTATACCTTTCCGTTATTAAAACTCACTAATGAGAAACGGGTGGTTGTTGAGTGATAAAGTAATATGTTACTTTAAAACAATTCGTTATAAAGAAATATCTACTTTTCGCCAAACAACCACGGGTAAAGAAATACTACTTTTTATACTACATATTTTCTACTATTTTCTGTCCAAACTGAGAACATGATACTATTGTGGCATTATCCATCAGACGTGCAAAATCATATGTTACCGTCCGTGATGCAATTGCTTTTTCGACACCTTTGATAATCAGGTCTGCTGCTTCAGTCCATTTCATGTAACGCAGCATCATCTCTCCGCTTAAAATTACCGAGCTGGGATTTACTTTATCCTGATTTGCATACTTTGGCGCTGTTCCATGTGTTGCTTCAAAGATTGCATGACCGGTTTTATAGTTGATATTTGCCCCGGGAGCGATACCAATTCCACCAACCTGTGCCGCGAGTGCATCACTGATGTAATCACCGTTAAGATTCATCGTTGCAACAACGTCAAACTCCTCTGCGCGTGTAAGTGCCTGCTGGAAAAAGATATCTGCAATTGCATCCTTTACAAGGATTTGGCCCGGTGCAGGATTCCCATTACACTCTTCCCAGGAAATGAGTTTTCCGGCGTACTCTTTTTTAGCCAGTTCATATCCCCATGCCCTGAATGCACCTTCAGTAAATTTCTGAATATTGCCCTTATGAACCAGAGTAACGCTTTTTCTGTTGTTTTCAATAGCATAATCGAATGCTGCCCGTATCAGACGCTCTGAACCGGATTTTGAAATCGGTTTAATACCAATGCCACTGTCTTCCTTAATATCCCAGTTGTATTCACTTTTAAGGAATGCAAGCAGCTTTTTCACCTTATCCGAATTTGCTTCAAGTTCTTTTCCGCTGTAGACATCCTCGGTATTTTCACGGAAAATGACCATATTTACTTTTTCAGGATTTTTAACCGGTGATGGAACCCCCGCGAAATATTGGACAGGTCTCAGGCAGACATAAAGATCAAGCAACTGACGAAGCGCCACATTTAAAGAGCGTATTCCGCCACCAACCGGAGTAGTAAGCGGTCCCTTGATGCCTACGAGATATTCTGAGAAAATATCAACAGTTTCCTGAGGAAGCCAGTTACCGGTCTGATTGAATGCTTTTTCTCCGGCGAGAACCTCTTTCCATTCGATTGAACGCTTTCCTTTGTATGCTTTCTCAACAGCTTTTTCAAGAACGAATTTTGATGCGCGCCAGATATCTGGCCCGGTTCCGTCACCTTCAATGAAAGGAATTATTGTCTGATCAGGTACATTAAGCACGCCGTTTTTCATTGAAATTTTCTCTGCCATCTCGAAAGCACTCCTTACTATATGTATATAAAAATGTATTACTTACCAGGCACAATCAAAATTCTGAAAGAATTCAGTGCAATAAATTGAACTTCAGCTATGTAAAATAAGTCTGTCCGCAACTATTTACAAGAATCTCTATATATAATGATGCAGAACAAAAGGTGATACTTCTTGAAATACCGATGGATTTTGAAAATACAATTGCTGTGTGCAATGAACAATTGACTTTTTTCTAATAACAAATTATCTTTGATAAACAATTGCGGGAATAACTCAATGGTAGAGTGTTACCTTCCCAAGGTAAAGGTTGCGAGTTCGACTCTCGTTTCCCGCTTTTTTCTCACCTTTTGTTTGTTTGTTGGCTTCAATGTTTAAATTTTAAAATGTGATAAAAACAATTCTATGGCGTTTTATGTTTGGTGTCTGTGATGTATATGTTTTTCCCGCATTGCTACAATGCATACCTAATGTGATGCAGGATTATTTTACAAAGGTTTGTTTCGTATGAGATTAAAAACATATTCAAGACGGATCATTATAGTTGTAGCCTCATTAATCGCTTCTCAATGCACAGTTCCATCAAAGATGTCAAATAATGATTCGAATGTTACTGATGCATCAAAAACGATGGCAGTATCCTATGTTAACAGAGACTCTGCGCAATGGGAGATGAACTACGCAAAATTTCTTGATTCCATCCA
>CAYMGX010000183.1:2787-6510 GCA_964390065.1 uncultured Fibrobacter sp.
AATTCACAAACAGGAGTGTATTATACCGGTATTAATATTTATTTTGACAAAAACAAACAGATTTGCATGGATAATAATGTGGTTTATGGCGACAGTTTATGCAGGAGTAAGAATAGTATTCAAGGTAATATAATAACGCAAATGGCTAATGTACGATATGCGTACAATAAGTTTTTAAGAAATCATCCCTATGCTAAAGGAAAATTGATAGTTCAATTTAATATTAATGCATATGGCAATATTATCTCGTGCAAGGTACTTTCATCTTCACCGGGAATAAAAGGACTCGAACCTGGGGCAATAAAAGCGATTAGCAAGTGGAAGTTTGATCTTTTTTATACTCGTGATGATGTTACAAGGTGTGTTTATCCATTTGTATTTGATAGATATTAGTAGATAAATGTAAATTGGAAAGAGAATCATGACAAACGCAAAAACATACTACGAAAAAAACATACAGCAGTTTGCCAGTGAACTTGCTGTAATCGATAATAAAATAAAACTGTTCAGTAATCTCAGACTGTTTATTTTTATTGCAGCCGTGGTCGGTGCTGCACTTATCTGGCGGTCACATCAGTATGTTCTTCTGACTATTGAGCTTGTTACGAGTACAGTGTTATTTGTGGCTGCAGTGCTGTTTCATTCTGATCTTTATAAAAAAAGATTCGTTGTTGAAAATAAACTGATTATCAACAAAAAGGGATTGTCACGAATCAATGGCGAGTGGGGTGATTTTGAAGATACCGGGGATCAATTTATTGATCATGCACATCCCTATACTTACGATCTCGACATATTTGGAAAACATTCGCTCTATCAATGGATCTGTACTGCTCACACCTATAGTGGCAGAAAAGCCCTTGCTGATGCACTCAGTTTGCAGCAGAAGGAACGATCTGCTATTCTTGAGAAACAGGACGCAGTAAAGGAGCTTGCCGCGCTGCCCGATTGGCGGCAGCAGTTTGAACTTTACGGAATGCTTAGCGAAACCGCCGATGATCCATCACGGTTTCTCGAATGGGCTGAAGACAAAAAGAAAACGTTTAATAATCCGCTCGTTTTGTCACTGCTGCGCATTTTGCCTTACATCTCGCTCTGCATCGGCCTGTATGGATTTCTTTTTCATGATACGCTTGTCTACTTCGCAGTTGTTTATGGATTGCAGCTTGCTCTTTTTGGTGTGGTACTTCATTCCAGAACATCTCCAGTCATCGAAAAATATGAAAAAAACGGGAAGCTGCTTTTGACATTTTCGCAGCTTGTAAATACAACAGAGCGGCAGCCGTTTAGATCGACATATAATATAACGCTGAAAAACAGGTTGACAACCGGTAATCATAAAACTGCGTCATTAATACTGGCATCGTTATCAAAAATAATCAATGCGACAGAAATTCGTTCAAGTCCGATGGTGCATGCAATTGCAAACGCAGTGTGGCTCTGGGATGTACAGTGTGTTATCAAAGCCGATACGCTGAAAACTGTATATGGCAACGATTTCAGGACGTGGATTACTGCAATCGGACAATTTGAAGTTATTGCAAGTCTTGCAATTCCGGGATTTGAAAACCCTCAGTGGATCTATCCGGAAATCAGTGATACCGTAGTAAAAATCAATGCAGAAAAAATTGGTCACCCGTTGATTCATGCCGACACGCGGATTGTAAACGACATGGCAATTGATAATGCGGGTGTTGTTGCAGTAATCACCGGATCAAACATGTCTGGAAAAAGTACATTTCTGAGGACTCTTGCAATAAATGCAGTTCTTGGGTATGCCGGAGCACCGGTGTGCGCTGCGGGTTTTGTACTGCCGCTTGTAACTATTTACAGTTCAATGCGTATCAGTGATGACCTCTCGTCGCACGTGTCAACGTTTTATGCTGAACTTGTACGAATCCGGATGGTTGTCGAAGCGGTAAAAAGAGGTGAAAAGGTACTGTTTCTCCTCGATGAACTTTTTCGTGGAACCAACTCCCAGGATCGTCATGATGGCGCAGTGGCAGTACTGAAAACGCTGTCGAATAGTAATACTATAGGCATTGTGTCAACGCATGATCTGGAGCTTTGCAATCTTGCGGAGAATAATCCGGAGCGTTTTGTAAATTTCCATTTTGAAGAGTTTTACAGAAATAATACGATCGAGTTTGATTACACGCTGAAAAAGGGACGTTCAACAACAAAGAATGCAATGTTTCTGATCAGGATGATTGGTATTGATACTTAAACGGCTACTGCAAGCTGACATTTGCACTCAGGATTAGCACTAATTATGGTTAAACGTTTGATAAAAAAGAAAAAGAAAAAGAAAACATCATTATTGATTAAACTATTCATACTGATTCTGGCAATTATTGCATTTGATCTTGCTTATTATTCCGTTATCGTTGATGTCAAAAAATATGCAGCCAAGAATCCGGTAAAAACAGCATTCATGAAATATCGGGAAGCGCAGTGGAGAGCAAAGGGGCGGACAACAAAGATTAAGCAGGTATGGGTGCCACTGAACAGAATTTCCCCTCATATTCGTAAAGCGGTGATTGTCGGTGAGGATGCAAAGTTCTGGAAGCATGATGGATTCGATTTTGATGCATTGAGAAAAGCATTCGAGACAAATATTGAAAAGCGGAAGATGGCTGTCGGTGCAAGTACCATAACAATGCAACTCGCAAAAAATCTGTTTCTGTCTCCATCAAAAAATCCTGTCAGGAAGATTCATGAGGCGATATTGACATGGCGAATTGAACGTGCGTTGTCAAAAAACAGAATACTTGAATTGTATCTGAATATTGCAGAGTGGGGGGATGGAATCTTCGGGATTGAAATGGCGTCAAGAACGTATTACGGACATAGTGCATCAGAGTTAACAATGAGTGAAGCTGTGCGGCTTGCAGCGGTTCTGCCAAATCCAATTCTGTTTAATCCGCTTAAGAACTCCCGGTTCGTTTCACGGCGGTCAAGACTAATCACCCGTGCCCTTGGTGGTGATATGAAAGCAGCAATTGCACTCCATGAAACACCACAGAAAAAAGCGCCGGACAAATCAATGGCTGATACGGTTGTTGAGACGGATAAGCTGACAGCAGATACTATCTCTGATTCAGGAATGGTAGTAGTGCCGAAAATAGATTCATTCCAAATGGAGCAATCATTTTCAGATACATTAAATCCGGTGCTGCCTGAATAACCCCTGTATTTTTTTAGGTAATTTTTTTGTAAGTGCTTTACACCATGCTTGTTAAATATGCAACTGTCAATTTGGGCCGCTGCGTTTTTTCAATTCCTTAACATTGTCTTCCATTGTTCACGCGCGAATTGTATATTAGTTGTGAGGCTTGCAGTCAAAAAACAACTGCATGGTTTTATTGAAAATTCGGCAGTGCTGGTACTTGAATCGCTATGATTGATGCTCATAGATCAGACGTAGTACCCTGAATTTAAATCAGGATGAACTTGCTTAGGTCACCATTAACACTGCAGACAGAGTGTAGCTATCATTTTAAATCATACACAGTTTACATTCTAAACCGAATTTGTACATAATGCATCTGATCGATGGTCAACAGCCGGGATTGGTTTGCTCAGTATGATGTTAAGTGTAAAAGAAGTTGCCAAACTTCTTAACGTTTCAGAAAAAAAAGTCTATCGGATGATAGCACAGAATGAAGTCCCTGTAAACAAAGTTGGTGAAGAGTATCAGTTTAACCGCGTTGAACTCCTTGA
>CAYMGX010000184.1:0-6452 GCA_964390065.1 uncultured Fibrobacter sp.
GCTAAAAGTGCCGGAGATTATAAATTTTCCAATTGGAGTGGTGATGCAAGTGGTACCGATTCGGTAATGAAAATAACGATTACCAAAAATATGAACATTTCAGCACTTTTCACAAAAAAAACCGCAGCTCTAAATAAAAGTTTACAAAAAAACAATATTTTGATTCCATCAGTGTCAACAGAAATGTTTTATGATAATCAATCAATTAGTGTTTATCTACCCAAAGCAGGTTATGTGAATATGGGAATCTATGATCTTGCAGGTAAATCTGTTGCTGATTTTCAGAATTTGTATCAGGCCGCAGGAGTGTCATTTGTAAAAGTAGACAAAAGTATACCTGCCGGTACTTATTATGTCAAGCTGGAGACAGATAACGGTTCATTATCAGAAAAATTGAAAGTGTATAAGTCCCGATAAGACGATTTTATCTTTTTGCTGCTATTATACAACGCTTGATTTACCGACAAAACTGCCGCTCTTGGTGTGGCAGTTTTTATCTGTATCCGGGATAGGTTTCTGTATATACGATACAAACCGGCAATAGCAGTGTCCTGAAGCTATCCGCCCCAAACCCGGATATACTTTTTTCGGTCTAACAGATATAATCCCTTAGTGCCGCTGTCACAGCAGGGCGTTTTTAGCAGGAATTAAAACGATTTACAAAAACCGATATCCTTCTTATGGATGAACTTGGTTACTTACCTATTGACAAGATGGGTGTTGATATCCTCTTTCAGGTAATAAGTCAACGGGACGGCCTGCACTCGTTTCAATGGGCGTAAAGTTGATCATCAGGTATTCCTGCTTTTTTATTTTCATCTATTGCCTTTTCTACAGCCTTATTGAATATTCTTCTGTTTTCAGCAAATTGACGCATTGCTTGACTGCTTATTTTTGTCTTTTTACCTGGTTTCTGTATTTTTTTAGTCATCTTGATAAATCCATCAACTTTCTAAAGTATTCTTCATCCATTACCTGTTCTGAATTTTTGTCTCCTATTGCGATTTCCAATGGTCTTTTCAATCCATTATATACAATTTGCCATGTATCCGCTAATGGAAGATAAATCTTGCGGAAGTTGGAAATGCTCCTTTGAAATCTTCTTTCAATATCTTTTTTCGGAACGTTATGTCCTCCCTTTTTAACTCTTGCAGAAACTCTTTTTATACAAAGTGAATCATCATCAAGGAAAACATATACAAGGTGGATTGAAAATCCATTCTGTTTAAACTTTTCAATTTGTCTTGATAATCCAGTCCCCGAAAGAGTAGATTCAATAATAATCGACTTTCCTGCTTTTAAATATTCTTCAAGTCTTCTGAAAAATATTTTTCCTGCCTTTAGTTCGATGTTTTCATCAGTCTCTTTTTTATCAATTTCGGCAGCAATTTCATCTGCTCCCAAATAATCAATCTTGTATTCATCCCTGTACTGGTAGGCAAATGTAGTCTTTCCAACTCCATTTGCTCCTCCAACTATTATTATCTTTTTACTCATGCATTTCTTTCTTTCCCCGCCATGGACGGCGGGTTCTGAGGCAAACTTAACTTGCGATAAGGTGTGGCGCCACCGGGTAGATCAGAGGCTTTACAGCTTCATTCCCTCTAAGCACCATACATGTTCGTTTTACTTCGCCGCTACTTCATGATCTACTCATATGACTCAGGCACTTGTAAAGCGACTATTCGTCATGTAGCCACCCGGACTCCTCGTTCAAACGACCATCCTTGTTTGAATATATATCCTTTCGCTTACAATTGACAAAATACTCATTCCAGGCCGGATCGTAGGGGTTTGAATCGGTTTGTATTTTAACGTGACACACAATATGTTTCCATCCAGCGTTGTCATTTCATTCATTAAGCTTTAGAAATCCGGTGTAAGACACCGTTACTATTGTACCGCTTTAATCAAATCCCTGTATTCCTTTGTCCCATCTGGATATTTATATTGTTACCAGTAATTTCAATTCGAACGGGTAATTCATATAGTTCACTTTCATAATTGTCAATTTTTCCTGTATAAATTGTTGGTTCAAATAGTGCGAGGATTTCTTCAACATTTTTTATCATAACATTATTTTCGTTTCTAAAAATATGCAAAATTATCCAATTGATAAAAGAGCCCAACTTTAACACCGCTTTTCTCAACATCGTTATGAATTTTGAAAAGTTCATTTAGGACCGCGTGCAATGTTTCTATTTATATCCTTGATCGAATTAATGAGAGACGAGATGTTTTCGTAAATATAATGATCTTCTTTAAATATTTTTCTAAAACAATCTTCTGATAGTTTGATACTTGCTAAAATAGTTTCTGCATCCTTACCAATAACTTGCTGTAATAATGCTTTATGGTAATAAATATTTCCTAATTCTTCTGGTGCAACGGCATATATTGCTATCAATTCATCAAAAACGTTTTCTAAAAGAGCACCTTTATTCAAATCAAGGTAAATACTAATTAACATAATAATTCATGTCCAATAAGTCTTTTTAAATTATCAATATGATTTGGAAATAAACTAAAGCATTTACGATGATATTCTAAAGCTAGTGCATCGTTTTCCATTTCCGAATACCAAATAGCTATTCTCCAGAGTAAAACACCCTTTTCATAGAGGTCGGATATTGTTTCAAGGTTATTAATGGCCTGATCAATAACTTTTGTATTGTCAAACGAAATTCTTGAGGGTTCTGAGTATTTTAAAAGGAAGCCTAATTTTCTGTTGTTTTTAACTCTACTTTGTTAGAATGGTACGCCGATCGTTGAGCGAAGCCGAAACGATACCATTTTGAGCATTTTAGCTTGGTTTGATAAGATTAGCATATTAAGTTTTCAGCATTCTAACAAAGTAGAATTAATATATAATTCTTTATATGTCAAAAGGACGAAGTAAACTATAAAATCATTTTCCTGTATATAACCCGTGATTTCCATGAATGGTAGATTTACAGGTTCAGCGATCCTTAATGTTGTTAGTAGGTTATCTTTTCTTTTGGGTCCAGTTTTTACTTCAATATTTATCGTTTTGTACTGTTCTTTAAGTCCAATATTCTGTGCCTCAATAAGGTCATTAACAGAGTTAATTTCATCGTCATGATTCCAAACATTTACATAAATCCATTCCCATTCCTTTTGTGCAACTTTTAAGGAGCGGCACCTTTGATACAATGTCGCTAACCAAGAATCATCGCTCATTGAATCTGGCATTTTACTTTTCATCGGCTCGATTACCCAACCAATAGGAGCAATTAATAATAAGCCAATATTTCCAGAGTAGGGAATTGCGGTTAAAGTTTGTCTCTCTGAAAGTTCAGCAAAACTAATAATGTCTAATTCGAGCTTTTTGGGACCGTAGTATGCCCGATTTATTGCGGCTTGAGTAAAACCTTTGGATGTTATCATTAATCCTTGATGTGCATCGAGATCTTCTAACATTGCTATAAATGATTCTACATCTTTTACATCTACTTTTTTACCATAATATTTTGCATCAACAACGAGCGTTACAGGGTAATCAGCTATGGAGTCTTCAACAAGAATATCAATTTGTCTTTCTTTTTTAGAATACCTACCAACTTTTTTTACATCGAATACAACGCTGGCTTCTGGATAATGAGACTTGAAATATGCAAAGAGCTCTTTTTCGTACTGTTTCCAATTCATTTAGTCTTTCCCTCTGCGCGCGATTTAGTGAATTTTATGCTCCCAGCATTGCGCCTAACTCATTCAAGATTAACCTGAAGGTTCTCCCATTCCCCCTCCAACCGCTCCTAATCCAACCACCGCCAAACCGGAAAAAGCAACAAAAAGTTCATCTCATATCCAAAAATTCCACCCGAAACCGACTCACAAATCACCATGGAACATCAACACAACACAACGAAGCAAAATCATGCAGTCCATGCGACTTGGATGCCTTACAAATTGAAAATTGTTCATGGGGACTGCGGGTGTCAATGGGGGAGGAGAAAATAAAGTACTGTCAAGTGGACATTATTGATTGATTGTGCCCATGCGGGACTTGCAATGGCGCATGTAATGATTTCAATCTGTTGCTGTAGCATTTGCAATAGGGCATTTGGAGATCAAATTGGTTATCGTAGGACTTGTAAAGCGGTAATTGTCAACACCGAAATAATATTTCTCATATTCACCGAAAAACTATTTCTCATTTAGCTTTACAGAAGACAACTGATTTGGTGGGACTAAACCCAGTTTTGATCTTTTTTTGATTCGGTAACTTTCTCCTTTCATGATGATTACCTCAGCGTGATGTAAAAGACGGTCAAGCGTAGCGGTTGCAATGGCGTTATCCCCCATAAGTTCACCCCACTGACCGAATGTTTTATTGGTTGTCAGAACTATCGATGATTTCTCATAGCGAGCAGCAACAAGATTAAAAAATAGTGTTGATTCTTCTTTTGAGAGTGTTTCATAACCGATTTCATCTATTGCCAGTAGATGTGGTTTACAGAAGCTTGCTAATTTACGTTTTAAGCGGTTCTGACGCTTCGCTTTTACCAGTTCTTCTATTATCTCCTGTGCAGTCATGAAATACGCTGTATACCCATCAGAACAGGCTTTATACACAAGCGCTGAGAGGATATGTGTTTTACCCAGACCCGATGGACCCATAAGGACGACATTTTCATTTCGTTCAATAAAGGCAAGACTGCAAAGCTCGTTGAGTTTCTTTTGTGTAATACCTTCAACATCTGCAACGTTAAAATCTTCAATGTATTTTAAACTGGGAAGTCGTGAGAGTTTCAACCGTGTTTTGGCTGCACGCTGTCGCCTTTGTGTCAATTCGTGATCAAGCAGATCACAGATTGTTTCCAAAAAAGGGCGATCGTTACGTGCTTCTTCATGCAAAAATGTATCGATATGATTCAGAGCGAATCCAAGATTTAATTCGGATAGATTGTTTTTTACGATGTCAAGAAGTGTTGAACTCATAGCACCACCTCCGCAGATGCATCTTTACAACAAAAGATTATGTCGTATAGTACAGGGTCTACAGTGGCAGTATCATCTTCTGTTTTCTTTCTTTTCTCACGAATCTGTGCTTTCACTTTCTCCTCAAGTTCAAAACCGGCTTTCCACGCATTATAATGGTCCAGTTCATCTTCAGGTCTTACGATTGTCTTTTTTGCATGATCAGGTTCTAATTCTATTGTCCTTATTACTTTTCCATTATACCTCAATGTCAATTTACGACTGAGCAGATCAAGAAGTCCTTCAAGGCTTTTACACCGGTAATTTGCAGGCATACTGTAGTAATTTGTCTTGTATACTATTTTCCCTTCGCGATTAACATACAATAACTCAGGTAATCGATATTCAAATGGTTGATCCACAATAGCAAGCAGATTGTTTATCTCATGGTTAAATCGTTCTGCCCGTGTTTGCCCGAAATCACGAATGATTTTCTGATCTACCCGGTTCATCCAAAGTTCAACCAGCTCATTTAATCGAGCTGTCGGTACCTTTGAAAGATCTGTACCTACAGAAGGCAGAAAACTGGTACGGATGTACCGTACTTCACGTTCAACCTTACCTTTAGTCTTTGGTCTATACACTCTGCATCTGCGAGGTGAAAAACCATAATGCGCAGCAAATGCAGCCATTTTACTATTCACCTGCCATTTACCTTCACTTTCGTTGTAGACAAAAGCTGTTTTCATATTGTCAAATAACAGTTCTGCAGGTACCCCTCCGATATAATTAAATCCATGCATTATGCAGGCAAAAAGGACACTTTGTTCCATTGATGTAGTGAATTCAATGTAACTTCGCCGGGAATACCCCAGCTTCATGACAAATGCATATCTTTTTATACATCTGCCGTTTTCATGAACAGTTCCAGCGTGCATCCAGTCAACTTGTGCCTGCTGACCGGGCAATGTTTCAAAGCGTCTGACTGCACAATCATGAAGTTCATTACGTTTTTTCCTGATGTAGTCACGCAAAATACTTATTTTACCAGTATAGCCCTGTTTTTGAAGTTTTTCAAACAGCACTTCTGCGTTAAGGGTAAAATCTTTATCCAATTCGTCATGTATGGTTGAATAATAGGGCGCAAGTTTTGATTTTCCGGCAGGCCGTCCATGCCGTGTCATGCTTTTAAAAACGATATTGTTTTCATAATTGTAAACAGTACGACGAGATACACTAAGCATCTCAGCAACGGTACTTCGGGAGTACCCCTCATTAAGTAATATTTGTGCTTTATGCATTCGAAATCCATCCAATTTGCAACTCCTGGTTGAGGTTATTGTTGACACCCTCAAAATACCAGAAATTTGGTTGAAAGGGAAACCATCAGGAGTTGCTTTTTTATTAAACACCACCCCTAATCTGGTCTCCCAATGATCTTAAATACTCCTGAAGTCAATGGGAAATCTTTTTTCGGTGTTTATAGGAAATTATTATTCGGTGCCGACAGT
>CAYMGX010000185.1:0-6430 GCA_964390065.1 uncultured Fibrobacter sp.
CACGATAGGGACAATATGCACAATCATTGACACAAACATTGGACATCAGTGTTTTAAGCATTATTGCACTGCCCCCGGACGGTATCGACACAGGATACAACCAGGCACCATCACTGCCCCGTTTACGCCGGTCCTGACTGTTTGTTCCACAGGCACAGGAAAGATCATACTGTGATGCATCAGAGAGCAGCTGCAATTTTTTGTGTGTATCCATAACCATCAGCTTAACATTTGCGAATCAGCCCTACAAGCTTCCCGGCAATCTGTATCGAACTGACAGACTGCAGCTCTATATCTTCGTATGCCGGATTTTCCGCATGAAGAAACAATCCGCCATCCCTCTTTATAAATCGTTTCAGCGTCGCGTCACCATCAATGACAACGGCAACAATCTCGTTATGCTCAGCCGTATCCTTTTTCTTTACAACAACAATATCACCATTAAGAATACCCACCCCGATCATACTGTCACCACGGACACGCAGTGCAAAAAGATCATCACCCCTGAATATCGATTTATCAAGTGTGATATACCCTTCAACATTTTCAATTGCTGTTATCGGAGCACCGGCAGCCACCGCACCGATAAGCGGAACACCCATTGCATCAAGATCCGGCTCAAAATCATCCGCAGCCTGCTGTATAATCTCAATACCCCTCGCTTTACCCTGCAAGAGACGGACAAACCCTTTCTGCTCTATCAGACGTAAATGCTGACGCACATTATTTGGACTTTTATACCCCAACGCATCCGCAATCTCCCGAACTGTAGGAGGAACCCCGGTTTCATCACGGGCTTTCCTTATGAATGACAGTACTCGATCCTGCTCGGACGTTAACGCTGCCCCACCCATTATGCCACCACCATATCATTCTTGAAAATTCTTCCGGCAATTATCAACCTGCGGGTACCATTCTCTGCGTGCACAAAGCCGCCTTTCATGGTGAACCCCTTCGGTGCTGCAACTGCCAGACGTTTATTCTGTTCTCTAACAATAACCGCCGTTACCGGACGACTTTTCCAGTACCGTAATGGCTGAACTGATGGAAAAAATATTTGATTAACTTCTGATGAAACCAGGTTACTCATATCGATTACCTCCTGCTGTTGTTACTTACATATAAATATACTGTACATTTGAACAGTATGCAAGTTCTTTTTATATTTTTAATGAAGCAGTGATGCGGGGCGTTTCTTTTGAAGTTCAAAGCATAAGCGATACAAGTATGAACGTCTGACAGATTTCTACCGGTTTATTATAATGTGATACATCAACATCTTGGCAAATGGCATTTTCCCATTATCAGGAGGCGTTATCAGGCAGAATTGAGAATAGACACAGTAATGCCCCGATGAAGATATTCTGAAAACCTTCAATGTAAACTATTTCAAGCACATTACAGTGTGATGAGCTTTTGCGATGCCCCTCAGGGCTTAAACTATGAATACTTGTGCCAATCCGGCTGCGGGATCAGGCAACAAGATCAATCTCCTGTATCGTTCCTGCAACACCGGTGCTTTCATGAAGCCATATACCGCTTTCACGGATCTTTCCTGATAGTGCATTATTATTGTAAAGTGAATAGTCTGTTTGTGCACTGCCGGTATAAATGGCGCCGATACCTTTTGACAACAGAGAACTTACGACATCACTGCCATCCTCAGCTTTTTCCCATATTTTCAAATTTGCAAAGGCCGTATCGTTTTCGTCAATCCATCCGTTTTTATCATCATCCAGTGATGCCAGTTCTGTAAAGCCGTTACCGCTTGACGGACCAAACAATTCCGAACCGTTATCAACGATGCCATTACCGTTTCTATCATAGGCAAGCAGACCGCTGCCGGCTGCCGGGGCATTTATCAATTCATTAGTACCATCCGCATTAAGATCAAACTCAAATTTTGCATCTGTCAATTTTATTCCGGCACCGTTGAAATTAACAACAAGAGGATCAATCAGTGCGTCACCGGCTTTAATTGATGTTGTTACTTCTTTATATGTCTCACGGCTCATTTCAAGTGCGGCACTAAACTGAATACTTCTGCCATCAGCAGTTGTAACATTACCCTGTGCGGAAAAGGAGAACCCCTCTTTTGTCTGATGTACTTCACGACGGAAATAATCAATTCCCCACCCCTCAGGCTGCAAAGCGTTTTGCGCGGCTTGAGCATTTTGCTGGGCCTGTTGCGATATGTCAGCAGAATCACCTGATGCAATCTTGCGATGAAGTTCCCTTGAGTCAAACACCTTTATCTTCTCACCCGTAAACATCTCGATCATATCCCTGACAATCCGCATCCTGAGAT
Source organism: uncultured Fibrobacter sp. (assembly GCA_964390065.1). Lineage (GTDB taxonomy): Bacteria > Fibrobacterota > Chitinivibrionia > Chitinivibrionales > Chitinispirillaceae > JAAZBG01. The sequence goes on from CAYMGX010000185.1 coordinate 2,309, forward strand.
CATCAACCTGACCGCCGAAAAGTTCATCAAGAATATCATCATCTGATTTCTGCGCAGGTACTACAGCTGCCTGAGCATTTTGCGCCTGTGCCTGCTTCGATAATTCAAGGATATCTTTTTTAATGATCGATTCGGCTTTTGCTTTTCCGGATTCACTGCTGCTTTCAATCGTACTGTCAGATTGTTTATCCCATTTGTGAAGACGTTCGTAGACAGATGAATAACGGAGATCAATTTGTTCCGATGCCAGTTCAATGTTCGATGATGCAATCCGCATAGTGTGCCCTCCATGGTACATTTATACAGCCTCACCCCCCCCGGCCCCCTCTCCACAAGTGTAGAGGGGGAGCAAAACAATTTGCAGTCCATTACATGGACTTTTTCTTAACTCCCCCTCTTCCACGTGTGGAGAGGGGGGTGGGGGGTGAGGCTGCTTTTTTTTACAATCCCTCTACAATGGCTATCGGCAAATCTGAAAGTTTCTCAAGCACATTTTACCTGAAGTTTTTATAAATATCGCCACTAAACTTGACTTTTTTGGTAAAAAGATATATGTTGTAGTGGAAATTTTAGTAGATGTATACATGTTTCAAGGACACGCTCTCCATCTCAGTCTCTTTAAAATCAGACTGTTACACCAGACAATCAATACCAATTTGATATGTTCGATAGTGAAGCGTGGCTTCATTTTTTTATCTGAACCCGATTTTTTTACATTATATATAAAAGTGTGGGGTTTGGAAGAATCAGGATCTTTATGAGTTTTAGTGAACTGGGTCTTGCAGAACCTATTCTGCAGGGAGTGTACGCAGCCGGGTATAACAATCCGACAGAGATTCAACAGAAGGCGATACCGCTTGCACTCGAAGGCCGGGACATTATCGGTTGTGCCCCCACCGGTACCGGAAAAACAGCTGCTTTTGTCTTACCAATTCTAAGCATACTGCTCGAGACTGCAAACAAACCACTTAAAAGTGCGCATCCAAGAGTTCTCGTTCTTACACCGACCCGTGAGCTTGCCCTTCAAATTGAGGAAGCAGTTAGAGAGTACGGTACCTATACCGATTTTCAGTGTGCATCGGTATATGGAGGTGTAAGTATCAATAATCAGATCAGGGCGCTCAAGGATGGCGTTGACATTGTGATTGCAACACCGGGACGACTGCTTGACCTTATGGAACGTCGCTGTATTAGTTTATCAATGATTGAGCACTTGATTCTTGACGAAGCAGACAGAATGTATGATATGGGATTTATTCGTGATGTACGTAAAATCGCTGCACGGGTTCCACATGATCGTCAAACACTTCTGTTTAGTGCTACGATGTCAAGAGAGATCCGTGCACTTATTGCCGAATTGCAACGTTCGCCATCATATATCGAAATTGGTGCACCTTTTTCACCGGCTGAGCTTGTAGAACAACATTTTGTCAATGCTCCGAATCATGTCAAACTTGATCTGCTTATACATATTCTGCTTACAAGAAATGTCGATTCGATGATCGTTTTCTCGAAGACCAAGCATGGTGCAGACAGAATCGACCGCAGACTTACCAGAGAAGGAATTACCTCTGAGGCACTTCACGCTGACCGTACACAATCGCAGCGTCAGATGGCACTTGAAGGATTCAAACGCAAGGATTTTCAGGTGCTTGTTGCAACTGATGTTGCGGCTCGTGGTATCGACATTGACAAAGTGGCATGTGTAGTGAATTTTGATACTCCGGCATTTGCTGAAGACTATATCCACCGTATCGGACGAACCGGGCGTGCGGAATGCAAAGGAATGGCACTTACGTTTGTTGATGAAAGCGAGCTGCCCAATCTCAGGAAAATTGAGTTTCTTACAAATAAGAAGTTTACTGTAAAAGATTTCCCCGGATTCAAGATGCCTCCAAAACCAGGCCTTGTTCAGGATGGAAACAGCATTCCATCAGCTGCAGCGGCGGCCCCACGGAGACGTCAGTACTACAGAAAACCGGTGTTCTAAACATGAGTGATTTGGAACTTGTTTATTCAACCGATCAGTCTGTCAATAAACATTGTCCTTCATGTAAGAAACTTGTAGCAGAGTGCCAGTGCAAAAAAACAGCACCTATTAACAGAAGTACAATCAGGGCTGTTTTACGCATTGAGAAAGCACATCGCGGCGGAAAGGATGTCACGGTAATCGATAAATTGCCTGCAGATACATCCTTTCTTTCGGATCTTGCGCAGACACTCAAGAAAAAATGTGGTTGCGGAGGAACGTTTAAAATTGTTGATAATGCAGGCATAGTCGAAATTCAGGGTGATAAACGGGATACTCTACGTGCTGAGCTTAACAAGATGGGTATTGGATGCAGATAATTGTTGATGCCGACGCGTGCCCTAAAATTATTAAAGAAATTCTGTTCAGGGCTGCAGAAAAAAACAATATTCCAACAACGGTAGTCGCTAATACCCATATCCGTACTCCTCAGTCGACGCTGTTCAAATCACTCAAAGTAGCTGCAACCTTTAATGAGGCAGACGATAAAATTGCAGAGATTATTCATGAAGGTGACCTTGTAATTACGGCCGATATCCCGCTTGCCGACAGAGCGATAAAAAAAGGTGCGCTCGCGCTTGATCCCCGTGGTGAGTTGTATTCGGAAGAAAATATCGGTACCCGGCTTGCAGTTCGCAACCTTATGACCGAACTTCGCGAAAGCGGCCTTCAGACCGGCGGCCCCCCACCTCTTGGCAATCGCGAAAAACAACGATTCGCCCAAAATCTTCAGGCAATTATTCAAAAATATCATCAGAGTTAAGGCTAAGGTTAAGGCTAAGAGCTAGATTGCATTTATTGATGTCTCCTCAATCTCAACCTCAATCTCAACCTCAATCTCAGCCTCAATCTTATCCTTAATCACAATTTTTCTTCCCCATCCTTTTTTTTCATACTTCTTTCACAAATTATGTATTTTCTAAGGTTACAAATCAGTATTAACACAAGCAAAAGAGATCTTCATGAGTTTAGCAGTTGGAATTATCGGACTACCCAATGTTGGAAAATCAACAATTTTTAATGCACTCTCAAATGGTAAAGCTGCTGCAGAGAATTATCCATTCTGCACAATTGATCCCAATCATGGTATTGTTGCAGTGCCGGATAACCGTTTGAATAGAATTACGGCGCTTATTCCAACGAAAAAAATCGTTCCTGCATTTATGGAACTTGTCGATATCGCAGGACTTGTCAAAGGCGCATCCAAGGGTGACGGACTTGGTAATCAGTTTCTTGGTCATATTAAAGATGTCAATGCTGTTGTGCATGTTGTGCGCTGTTTTGAAAATGATGATATCGTTCATGTTGAGGGGAGCATAGACCCGCAGAGAGATATCTCCATTATTGATACCGAACTTATGCTTACGGATTTAAGTACTGTTGAACGCGGATTATCGCGCACAGAAAAAGCAGCAAAATCAGGTGATAAAGAAGCCGCTGCAAAACTTGCTGTCTTTAAAAAAGTCGCAGATACACTCGGTCAGGGAATACCTGTTCGTAAAGCACTTACCGATCCGGCTGAATTGAAATTGATCGCAGAACTTCACCTGTTAACATCAAAACCCGTTCTTTACGTTGCAAACGTTGATGACAACGCAGTGCTTGAGGACAACGATGCAGTTAAAAAAGTCCGCGCGATTGCAGCTGCTGAAAATGCCGGTTGTGTAAAACTCTGCGGTAAACTTGAGTCCGAACTTGCAGATCTCGGTGATGACGACAAATCGGAATTTCTTAAAGATCTCGGCCTTGACGAACCAGGACTTGCAGTTTTGACACGGGAAGCATACAAACTTCTCGGCCTTGAGACATACTTTACAGCAGGAGAAACAGAAAACCGTGCATGGACAATCCATAAAGGTTTCAAGGCTCCTGAAGCAGCCGGAGTTATCCATACCGATTTTGAAAAGGGTTTCATAAAAGCCGATGTATATTCACTTGAAGATCTGGAAACCTATAAATCCGAAGTTGCACTTCGTGCTGCAGGAAAGATTCGTTCCGAGGGCCGCGACTATGTGGTCCAGGATGGGGATATTATGTTTTTTAAGTTTAATGTATGATTTGGGGGGATAGGGATGGTAGGAGCCAGGAGCCAG
>CAYMGX010000186.1:0-6388 GCA_964390065.1 uncultured Fibrobacter sp.
TTCAAATAAACGTTTTGATTTAAGATTTGTAGGCCAGTGATCTTTTTTTTCAATTTGATACGAATACTCTTCTTTACTAATAGGTGGATCATCTGTATCAATTCCAGCTTTCCGAAAAACAGTCTTTTTGTAATTAAAGCCATCCAGTTCTTTGTATTCAGAATTTTGTTGTTGCTGATTATCAGCCTCAGAATCGTTAAAATAATAATTAACTATTTTCCCGGTTTGTTCATTTATAGATTCAACTTCATTGAACTTAATGATTCCGTAATTTGCGTCAAAAACACCATTTTTATATCTATAAGTTGTACTTGTTTCCTGTGAAAAAGGGAGTGAACCATTTGAAGTTTTTGTAACGACATAACTTTCCGGGTTACTATAATTATTCCTGAATTTATGGATAAATTGCAGATGATTATTATTTGCATTTGTTGCAAAACCAAAGCCATTTCTTGTTACACACAAAGATGGATTTTTACTTCCGGATTTTTCGTAACTATTTTCAAAAGCGTTATTCCAGGTTGTACCATCAAATGTATAAACTCTTGAATAAATATTGCTCAGAATATTGTTATTTGTGGTTATTACAGCAAATGCATTCCAAGTAGTTGCAATGGCAATATCTACGCAATTACCATCAAAGTTAATTCCAGTCCAGTTAAACATTGGTTCAACTACCCACTCATTTTCTGTTTTTTTGTAAAGACGAATACTTGCATTACTTGATCCACTGCCACCTTGAAGAATGAAATAATCTGGTCCGACAATGACTTTATGATACCAATCAGGATCAGATAATGCCTCAAGCTGCTTTTTATCCCAATTTTCCCCATTCCAAGTAAAAACCCAAACCTGATTTTGTGTTCCCGCTGCTTTTTGAACTACAAAAAAGCCATTACCTACAAATACTGCTTTATCCTCTGTATTATACAAAAAATATGACTTGAATTCAGTATCATATCTCCAACTTGTCCCATTCCAATAATAAATCCATATATGATCTCGCCTGCTCTCAGTTCCATCACTACCTATAAATACAACATAATCGGCCCCAGCGTAAACATCAGTAAATGTTTTGGAGCTTACACCCTCATATATAATTTTATGTTCATTCCATTTTTTTCCATCCCACTGCACTATCCAGGCATTGTTACTTGCACCATCCTGCTTTACTACAAAGTAATCCTTTCCAGCAGCAATACTTTTAGTACCACCAATTCCAAAATTGTAATTATTATATTTAAAGTCAAGAACCCAGCAATCATTAAATCGTCGATACACCCAAATTCGATCTTTATTGTCATCACCGTCACCACCTCTTAAAACCATGAAATCATTTCCTACGGAAACGACATCAATTCCAGTACCATCACCACTTATCGTCAGATCGTTAACACACCACTTTTCATTTGCCCAAAATAGTACTTTAATTACATCCTGATTGTGCCCACTTGTTTTGTAAACTATAGTATTGTCAAATACATATACGTCTTTATTCCCAGTATTTCCATATAGTTGACATTCAAATGTATTATCATAGTTCCATTTATTTCCATCAAAAGTGTATAACCACAACCGATCTAATTTATGTCCTCCTTGAACAACGATAAATTCTTTTCCTTCATCATATGTTCCACTATGTAAAACTAAACCTTCACTTCCATGAATCAGAGGACATTCATTTGCACCATTCAAACTGTAATCATAGTTTAGTGTTGAATTGTCGGTACCGGTTACTTTACTATACTCAATTTTTGATAACAAGCCAGCATTTGTCAAGATCGTTTTTAAAGCCCCATAATTGTAAGAATCATCAAAACGTTCGGCCCGTTGGATATCATCGTAATAATCAAGAATCGTAGTATTGTATAAATCTGATACAGTAGTTCCACTTCTGTATTCCTTAATAGATTTTAGCAGAGATTTTTTATATAAATTACTGTATGTATTGTTAAGATAATCATACGTGAATTCATAATGAACTAATGGTTCTGTCGCGTTTGCGTTATATGAATCTATCTGTTTTATGCGCTTTGATTCTGTAAATTCAAGAAATCCATCAGGTTCTGAACTAAAGGTATACGCGTCATATTTTTCATCACCTTTATCTTCAAGCGTAAACGTAACTTTTTTTCCATCAGGGCTCTTGATTTCTTTTAGATACGATGCTTTAGTATAGTACAATGGTGTTGCAAGTGCATCACTGTTATATTCTCCTGAATGCACGGCTTCCAAATCCTGCTGATATTTGTAAACGATCGGATTTCCAACTATATCTCTTATTTCTGATAGATCCCACTGAAACGGATACAATTCAGGTACACCACTTGTCACATTTCCAACATATTGCCCCGAACAAAAAGTAAAACGTGTTGCATCTCTGGTGTCACTGAAATCAAGATTACCGTAACACATTTTCGAACCATCGGTATTGGTAATTACCCAACCTTCAATTTTATCGTCTTCATTCTTGTCAATTGCATCAATTTTTATATACGGATTCTGTTCGGAATAAAACTTTTTTCTTCCGTCAACTTCAGAACCGGGACAATACAATTTTTCGAGAGGCAATTGACATCTTGGTATTTGTGCGTGTGAATAATGAACATTAAAATCATGTCCTGTAGGTCCCTGAAAATACTCAATTTTTAAGGAATGCAATCCTTTTTTAACAGTAGCCGTGGTTGTTCCAGACTCCCATTTTACAGGATGCGAATCATCGTTATCTACAATAGGGGTACCATCTAGATATAACTTACTTCCATCATCAGAATACAGATAAAAAGTATATGCTCCATCATAAGGTAAATCTATCATTGTCTCAAATACATAACCGAAGTTTTCACTTTTTTTGTTATCATTAATATTGAAATTGTCAACAAAACCGTTTTTTACTGGTATAAGAGTATTAAAATCAGGCAAAGCACTCCATGAATCAGTACTTTCGTAATAGGTATATTTGATTCTATGGGGGCGAAGTAGTTTTGAAGCAACACCTTGTGGTGAGATCCAGACATAGTCATCATCCGTAGCGGTTTTTGTACCTTTATGATCAGAGAGAATCGATCCAAAATTCATTTGCCAGCCAAGTCCCAACCAGCCTGTCGGAGCTATTGCATTGCTGCTGCGTGCATTATCTGTAACATTACTGCTATAGGAAAGTGTTAATGGTATTCCAGTACTCAACGGAAGTGTTGTATTTCCTGTGCCGGAATATAAGCTTACACCATTTTGAGGTGACAAGTATTTATTAAAAGAATTTGTTGATTGTGTCGTTGTTTGAAAGGCAAAAACGCTATATACAAGTACCAATACTATGTTAATTGTTCGTCTCATTTAGTTATACCTTATTATTATCGATTTATGAGAAATGTTGTATATGAATTTGTCACTTATTAAGAAATAAAGTCTTTTTCGATACATTATCAGATATTTCTCTATAAAATTCTGAGTACTGGTTACTGAATTCCATGTTTTTCCACACAAATGTAGAATCAAAAAGTGTTTCATTGTTATTGTATACTCTACACCGCAATTTCGGATTTTTATTTATTACATCTTCTTTAAGTCCAGGTACAATTATGTGAATCAATAAGTGCCCAGCCGAATCGATTTGTCCATTGCGAATTGTTTCGCTTAAACTGTTCCCTAACTCAAATGAATCAAGAACAAATAGTGGCAGAGAATCAACTTTATTTTTGAAAGCCCATTCAATGGTCCAGTCACTATCTTGACTCGATTTAAAGCAACTTGAAATTACAAGTATTACCAATACAAAAATCCTATAATAAAATTTAATTACCATACATTCTCCCATCCTGAACCAAAGTCTATAATACCTTCATTCTTTGCATTCTGATCATCAAAGGGATTTGATCCTTTTGTATAATGCCAATGATCATCTTCGTAATCGTCAATTACCCATCGTTCGTAAGGTTCACCCCAAGATTCAAACCCATAATACCATAGTTTTGAGGGTAACAAAACACCGAATGTTCTATGCCCAACTCTATTTGAAGGTTCAGAGCTATTGTTACCAGTTCCGTAATAACCAAAATCTTTGTTTCCAATTCTACGCCCATTTATTTTTGCATTCATTATTTTATAACGGTTCATTGATTCATCATACCAACTATCAAAAACCATTGGCCCTTCGCGGACGACATGATTCGCCCAAGTTACATCTCCACCAACCTTAATAATACTTCCTGAGGAACCATAAGAATATAGTTTTTGAAGTACATCCTTATTTGTATTGTAGTCTCCACCACTTCCAAAGTTGGCATTATGATTTGTAGAGGTTACTCCCGCACTCCATGTACCCAATGGTTTGTTGAAAATTCCTGATGTTGACGCATTCAATCCACTAATTTGTCCAGTTGTCCAACCTGAAATTCCTGACAGTACGAATTTACCGACACCCTCCCAAAATGCATAATCACCAGAATTACCATTCGCCCAACCTTCATAATTGGAAATAATATTAGTTATCATTTCAATTCCACCAAACGTTGTACCTACTGTAATTGGGTCGGTCCCATTCATACCTACAAGCATATTCCATGAAAAATTCATTAAACCATCTGAAAAACTACCAGACTGCTTCCAAACTTGAATAGATTTAATAAGATTTGCGATAAAAAAGAAACTTCCATCTGGATCAACTAACATCACTGGATTAGCAGAATATTTATACGGATTCCAATATTGAAGTTTCGGATCTGTACATGTCCAAAACGCAACCTCCGGATCGTAATACCTTGCCCCGAAATAAAACAGATTGCTACCAGCAACCCGAACCGGAGTATACGCTGTTGTCCCAAAATAATTTGTAGCAGGGTTATTAATAAGGTTTGCCCCATCAGTATCCAGCTTTACAGTAAGACCATGATCTGTTGGAATTGTATAGTTGTAAGTTGTTTTATCATAGGCAATCGGTGTTGCGCCGGATGAAAAAATCCGTAACCGTGTTATCCAGACATTTGCAGGAAACCGTTCAGTTGTATTAAGTGTAAAGGATTTATCAACCGGATTATAAAACATTGAATAGACCTTTAACATTTCCCTTGTTGTACTCGCGTCAATGTAATTAACCCACAGTTCACCCCGGTAATGCATACTTCCGGCATCAAAGTTTGTAATCCTGATATCAAATGTTGCTTCACCAGTCGGATTTTCTCCTGCGTCCAGCTCTTTTCCTGTAAATTTTTCCCGTGCATTGTCGGTACTGCTCGCCGGCTTTAAATAATCCATTGTTCCGTATGGATAATACATTGTTGCTTCAGTAACATCTCCTGTACTATTAACGATTTCGCGAGTTGAGCCGAGATGATCGGTGATATAATAATCATACGTGAAACCGGAACCATCCAGTGTATAACGAGCTCTTCCCTCACCGTCAAGATCAATTGATTCAAGTGCAAAGTTACTTGCAGATTCAAACGCAATCGGACTCTGTGATTCTGTATAGTAGTGCGCCGGGCACGATGAACGAAGGGTTAGTTCTATACCTGGCTCTACCGTATAGGAACCAGACCACTCATATGACAAACCCGCATTTGTAGTTATTTGTATTTTCCTGACTTCAATCTGCTGTGCAGAACGAATCAGGTTATAGTCTGCAACCCCTGTGAGTTTTCGTGCATTATCAGGACCGGAAGTATTTTCCATTGTAATTGTTTTTGACACCGTTTCTGACGGATTCGCTTGATCGATATATTCAAGAACAATTGTTCCGGTCGTATTCGCATCCACATTTTCAATAGCCAACGATGTACTCACTTGTGCCTGCGGCAGCCCGTCAACAAACACCGATCCGTCAATATATGCTGTGGTTACATCTTTTTTCGCAACGATCACCATAGCAAGCGGACTCTTTACTGTTCCGGAAACAGTAATAACACCATTATCAGAATTTGTCATTGCATTTGCCATACTCCATGATGGCGTACCTTCAGTTAAGTAATAGATACTGTACCGTTTTTTTGCAACACTGTTATCAATTACCGGCAGCTCAACATCAATAAACGCATTTGCTTTAAATGTGTTTTGTTCAAATGAAAAAAACCTGCTTTCAACACCGTATCCGTTTGGAAGAAAGTAATTTGTAAGTGGAATATCGTTAAAATCGACTGCCGAATTGGAAACCTTCCAGAGCGCATCAGATTTGCCCAGAATTAACGTACCTGCCGGAATGTTAAATATTGCCTCATTTTCATCAGAATACTCTGGTGCAAATTGAGCAAGATTGTAGGTGACTTCCTGATCAACCGAGTTGTCAAAATTCACTTTATCAGGAATTACCATCATTTTAAAACTGAGCGAATCTTCAGGATTTGTATTAGTAAGAATTTCAAGTTGATTTGGAACACCATCATTATCCTGATCG
>CAYMGX010000187.1:0-6352 GCA_964390065.1 uncultured Fibrobacter sp.
ATATTGAAGCGATGAAGATAGATATGGTTGTCGTGCGGCATCAATCGGCCGGAGTGCCATACTTTCTTACCAATTGCACCGATGCCGTTATTGTCAACGCCGGTGACGGACTTCATGAACACCCGACGCAGGCGCTTCTTGACATGATGACTATCAGACGACACTTCGGTAAACTTGAAGGATTAAAAGTTGCAATAATTGGTGATATTTTTCATAGCCGCGTTGCGCGTTCCAATGCGTGGGGAATGACTACGATGGGAATGAATGTCGTATTATGCGGTCCGCCAACGCTGCTTCCTCAACATCAGGACAGTCTTGGTGTGAAAATAACCGACAACCTCAATGAAGCACTTGATGGAGCGGATGTGGTAATGCTGCTGCGTATCCAGCTTGAACGTCAGTCAAGCGGCACCTTTCCGTCAATACGTGAATATCGCGACCGTTACGGTATTGATATCGAAAAGATGCGGAGGCTGAAATCAAGTGTTTTAATTATGCATCCGGGACCGATCAACAGGGGTGTTGAAGTGTCAAGTGATGTCGCGGATAGTCCAAATTCAGTTGTATTAGAGCAGGTGACAAATGGAGTTGCAGTACGAATGGCGTCACTGTTCCTGCTTGGAGGTGGAGAAAATGTTTAAAAAAGATAATGGATGTGTAATTTACTCATATGAGACGCGTCAACGGGCTCAATACTTCTTAATTAAAGAGGGATTGGTAATCGATCCGGCTAACAAAATAAACGAAATCATGGATGTCGTTGTTGAGGATGGATTGATCAGGGCGGTTGGCAAAAACCTCGAAAAACAGTTTCCTGTTGCCCGTGTAATTGATGCAAAGGGAAAATGGATCGTTCCCGGCCTTATGGATATGCACGTGCATCTTCGTGAACCGGGGCGTGAGGACAAGGAAACAATTGACACTGGTACACAGGCGGCAGCTGCGGGTGGCTTTACAAGTGTTGCCTGTATGGCAAATACCAATCCCGTACTTGATGAAGAGTCAAAAATAAGATATGTCATTCAACGCAGCCTTAATTGTGCATCAAAGGTATATCCGATTGGCGCGATAACAAAAAATCTCGAAGGTGAGGAGCTTGCACCGATGGGGGAGATGATTAAAGCCGGTGCAAAGGCGTTTTCTGATGATGGCCGTTCGGTTGAAAAATCGAACATTATGCGTAATGCGCTTAACTATTCAAAGTCGTTTGATGTTCCTGTTATTTGTCATTGTGAAGACAGTGCGCTTGCTCAAAAGGGACATATGAATGAAGGTGTTGTATCTACACGTCTTGGCATCCGCGGAATTCCATCCATTGCAGAAGAGATGACCGTTGCCCGTGATCTGCTTTTAGCAGAATATACCGGTGCCCGGATCCATATTGCTCATGTGTCAACTGAAGGATCTGTGCGTATGATCCGTGATGCAAAATCACGTGGAGTAAAGGTAACTGCCGAAACTGCTCCTCATTATGTAACGCTTATAGATGCAGATGTTGGTATGTACGATATAAACAAAAAAATGAATCCGCCGTTACGCACGGCATCAGACCGTGAGGCACTTATTGCGGGGCTTGCTGATGGTACCATTGACGTAATCGCAAGTGACCACGCACCGCACGTACCGGAAGAGAAAGATGTCGAATTCGATGCTGCATCATTCGGCGTTCTGGGCCTTGAGACATCGGTCGGGGTGATTATTTCATCACTTGTCAAGAAAGGACATATCAGCCCTTCCGATATGGTTAGTAAAATGAGTGTTAATCCAAATAAAATTCTGAAAACAAACGGAGGAACACTTTCAGTAGGTGCTCCAGCTGATATCACAATCATCAATCCTGATGCAGAGTGGACAGTTGATTCCAGGTATTTCTTCTCGAAGAGCCGCAATACTGCTTTCGAAGGAGTCAAGCTGACAGGATACGCATGTTGCACGATTCTTGATGGTCAGATTGTGTTTGAGAGAAATTAAAACGCTCCCCTCGACTGCGCTCGGGGGGCGGGTTTTGTTGATAGTGTGCCTGAAGGTATTCACGGAAATAAGAGTGAACATCAGGATTGTGTTTTTGTAACGATGTTGACAAAAAGAACCGGTCGTCGAGCGCAGCCGAGACGACAGATCACTTCTCATATTTGTCAATCAGATTTGATGAAATTCTTGCTGACTCATAAATCGTTGGTAATCCCGAACCCGGATGCGTGCCTCCACCGACCAGATAACAGTGATTGACCTCTTCGAACTTGTTACGCGGGCGTAAATAGAGCATCTGAGTAATCGTGTGTCCCAGATTGAATGTTGCCCCCAAAAACAGCGACCGTTCATTCTGCCAATCTGCAGGGGAGATGATTTTCTCGCAGGTTATATGCCTATCAAGATCTTTCATGGTCGTTCGTTCCATAATACGCTTTATAACCTTGTCCCTGAATGTTTTTATCGTTGCCTGATCCCAGGTGGTATTTCCATGCATATTCGGCGTTGGTACCAGCACATACAGCGCACTGTGACCTTCAGGGGCGAGTGTCGGATCGATGATACTTGCGTTGCGTACATAGACCGACATATCATCTGACAACTTTTCCCGGTTGATGATATCTTTTACATTTTCCTTGTAATCATTAGCAAAAATGATGTTATGATGCGGTTCATCATATTTTTTGTCAACCCCCAGGTACAGCATGAATGTCGAGCAGGAGTATTTTTTATCATGTAATTTCTTTGGTGACCATTTCCGGATTACACCTGGATCAAACAAAGTTTTCATGGCATGACCGAAATCGGCATTGATAATCACGCTGTCGGCATTGACAATTTCACCATTTGCAAGTTCAACGCCGGTCGCATTGCGGCCGGATACACATACCTTTTTAACCGTAGTGTTAAGATGAATGGTTCCCCCGAGTTCATTGATAACTTTTGCCATCGCATCAGAAATTTTGCTTAACCCGCCAATAACATGATCGATTCCCATTGAGTGCTCGATATAGGGCATAATGGCAAATGCAGCAGGACATTCCCATGGCGACATTCCGATATATTTCGCCTGGAATGTAAAACAGATCCTCAGTTTTTCTTCGGTAAAGTAGTTACCAAGGACATCCATCAGGCTTTTGCCAAGTGACAGATGGGGAAGTGCTTTGATAAGTGGAGTGCTGAACATCTCCTTGAAAGTCGAGTAATCCTTCTGAAGACAGGGATACATTTTATCATACCGGATTTTTTCACGTGTATGAAAGGCATCAACTCCCGATTCGTTGCCAGGAAATAGTCTTGCAATCTGTTCTCTCATTTTGTTTTTGTCAGGAGTCGGGTAAAGGTCAAAATCGGTAAAGGATAGCTTATACATCGGGTCAAGTGGCACAAGGCTGCAGTAATCTTCGAGCTTGCGTCCGGCTTCCTGAAACATTTCCCGTAAAATAAAGGTCATCATTAAAAATGTCGGGCCGGTGTCAAAAGTGTAGCCGTTCATGGTTATTGCAGCATTTCGGCCGCCGACAACACCCTCTTTTTCAAAAACCGATACCTTGTAACCCCGCTTTGCCAGTAGCATTCCTGCGGTAAGCCCGCCAGGTCCTGCACCGATGATTGCAATGTGTTTTTGTGCCATGATTTTTCCCTGCTTGTATTTAAAAAATTATTTATTTACGCTTACTGTAAACATTGAAATATTTTTATCCGTATACAATAATCAGATTAACTGAAAACCACTGTAAAGTATTATAATACAACTGCGGATATCAGTTATAATTAAAATGATTTAGATCGCACCTACAAGGGTAAGAAAGCATAAAACAAGATACAAATTATTCAGAGACACTTTCGAAAAACGACTGAGTTGTCAAAAAGTAACTAAGTATTTTTCAAACCAGTGCGATACAGTTTTAAAAGAACGGAACACACTCATCTATGAACTGGATCAATTTTATTCGGCTTATCAGAACTATCTACAGCAGACAACTACCCGATATCGCCCTGATTGAATCACTCGGACTGTTGGCGGTGAAAATAGGTCAGACCTATGCACTACGACTCGACTTTTTGCCTGAACAAAACTGTAAAGAATTAACGCGGTTATACCGGCATACCGATTCGTTAACCCCTGCATCATATAAAAAACTATTAGATTCAGCAGTTGAATCAACCTGGATCAATTCTTTTTCCTCAATTGATGAACAACCACTTGCATCGGCGTCAGTAGGCCAGGTGCATAGGGCCGTGCTTAAAAATGGCAAGACGGTTGTGGTAAAGCTGATTAAACATGATTTTATTGAGTCATTCACCAGAGATGTACGATCGCTGCGTTCCCTGCTCCATTTTGTTCTATTTTTCTATCCTAAACTTGCTCGCGTAGCTGATCCGCTGGGTATCCTTGAGACAATTGAGACCGGAACGCTTAATGAGCTTGATTTACGTAAAGAAGCCGCCGGGCAGGATGTTCTGCGGCGAATTACCGATGAGCAATCAGCACAGTTCGATCTGTCGCGGCTATATTTTCCGTTAATACATCGGGAGCTTTCCGGAGAACGGTACATGGTAACTGAATTTGTTAACGGTAAGACCTTTGATGAACTCTTGACAGAACAAAAACTGTCCTATGATGATCTTCTGGATCTTTTTCATATTCACGGATTTTTCGTTTTCTGTATTGGAACCTTTCACGGTGATATTCATCCCGGTAATATTATCAGAATGTCTGATGGAAAATTTGCGTTTATTGACACCGGAGCAATAAGTCATGTGGGTGAGCGAATGCGCCTGGGACTGTTTGATTTCTTTGATGCACTTTCGCTTTATGATTACGATGCGTGCGCACATGCGCTCAATTCGATGGCTGACCGGGGAATTGATGGAGCTGTATATACACGATTCAGGGATAAGTTTCTTGATTTGTACAAAGATTTTACCAATGCAACCGTTTCACAGGTGAGTCTCACAAAACGCATGATGGAAACGATCAAGCTTGGCGTCAATAGCGGGATGGTATTTGAAAAGGGGATGTATCCGATTATTAAAAGTCTGATGTATCTTGACGGTATGGTGCTTCGCTGCAATCCTCAGGCGGTGCTGGTTCGCGATATGCGGAAATTTATTGATGAATTTAAAAGTACATTATCAAAACAGAAACAATTGACAATGCGGGGTGATGCATGAGTAGTGTGAAACGTAACGCTCCCGAAAAAAACGTTCGCCCGGGAGTGCTTGTCAGCCGCTGCATTTCGTTTGAACATTGCCGGTGGAATGGCGATATGATTGCTTCACCATATATAGAAAAACTTAAAAACCATATTGAATTTATTACCGTTTGTCCTGAATCGGATATCGGATTGGGTGTGCCGAGAAAACCGGTTCGTCTTGTTCACAGCGATCATGGGATTGATATGGTGCAGCATGAAACCGGCCGTATTTGTACTGACATAATGAATGAATTTTCATCAACATTTTTTATGTCGCTTCAGTCAATTGATGGTTTTATTTACAAAGAGAAGTCGCCATCATGCGGAATGTCAAATGTCAAAATCCATTCCGGAATAGAAGGCGGGGCTGCAGTTCGTGAAACGGGAAGCGGATTGTTTGGTGCGGCGTTTAAATTCGCGTTTCCACTAACGCCTGTCTGTAGTGAGGGGCACTTGTATAACTTTATGCTGCGGGAACATTTTTATACACAGATTTACACGCTCGCACGATTCAGATCAATTTTTGACAATCCAGTAATGAAACATCTTGTTGAATTTCATGCGCGCCACAAACTTATACTGATGAGCTATCATCAGACGATCATGCGGCAACTGGGGAAACTTGTGGCAAATCATGAACAGCACAATACGGAAATCGTGTTTGATGAGTATCGCGCACTTCTTTGTAAAGCGTTGGCTAAGCCGCCAAAAATTGTTTCTCCTATTAATGTACTGATGCATGCGATGGGATACTTTTCGGAAAAAATCTCAGCAGCTGAAAAAAAGTTTTTTCTGGATACCCTTGAGCAGTATCGTCACAAGAAAATTCCACTCAGTGTTTGCAACGCGATTATCAAATCATGGATAGTCCGTTTTAATGAGCAGTATCTTGCGGCTCAGTACTTTTTCGAACCATATCCTGAGGCGCTTGTGGAACTATCGGATTCAGGGAAATAGTGGAGTTACTATCTCAAAGTAAAGTACACTCCCTCTAACAGCACGCCCCCTAATCCCCCGCAGGGGGACTTTAAAAGTGTAAACGGCCAATCCTTTCTTATAATCCCGCGGGGGATACAGGGCGTGCTTTTACGGATGTGGGTAGGAACGACTGAATGGCGGTGTGCAATTTGCATAATTCTTACATCGTAAATCGTACGTTAACAAGAAGGTAAAAAATATGA
>CAYMGX010000188.1:0-6338 GCA_964390065.1 uncultured Fibrobacter sp.
AATTGTCATTCGAGAACCGAATTGATAACCGTGCGCTTTGTCACATCGTGCATGGCAATTCCCGGTAGTATATGCCATGATCCACCGATATTATTTTTACTTGCCGTATTCTCAATGTGTAAATTCCCGGAATAATCATTGGTAACAAAGAAAATAGCAGAACCGTATGCATTTACCTTATTATACTCAAATTTACTTCCATAGATTGCAAGTGTCATTGTGTTTCCATCATTGTAAATTGCTCCCCCACTGCCGCCACCGGGGGTATTCGCTTCTTTGGGATTTCCACCATTGCCTATAGCCTTATTATATGAAAACAGACAATTATAAATTGACCACGACACACCGATACTACTTATAGCACCGCCGTTTGCTGCTGTATTTCCATAACCTTCAGCACCTCCGAAGGTGCAATTGACAAGATACACCGGTAGATCCTGATACTGATCAAATACCCGTATGGCTCCACCTCCGATATCAGGCCCGAGCGTTGTTGAAACATTATTAAAGAAACGGCAATTTACAGCTTTAAACCGTCCCCCCCGTATCCAGATTGCCCCGCCGCCATCATATTCTGTTTCACCTGATGAATTACCATCAACAAAGGTCAGATTCTGAACAGTCAACCTAGGCGTTTCCTGATCATTACAATGCGATGTTGTCCAGTGCTGATTCTTATCACAGGTGTTCATATATAAAATGCGACGAACACCACACCCGCTTAGTGTAACAAGTCCACCACCATCAATGACAACATCTGAACTGGAGTCATTAAATATTTTTGCTGTTTTATCAAGCATCACGGTTACCGGTTTTCCACCTGTATTGAAGGTTATTATTCCCCCTTTAGCAACCGCCTTTACCACAGCATCCGAGGTGACACTTTCAGGCGCTCCATCCCCTATTACTTGAGTGGGTTTTGAAATATCAGCAAGATCTGCCTCTAAAGGAACGGGATATGAACCAACCGGATTACCCGCTGGTGGACCAGCAAGTGAATTAGTCATCGGGTTTTGAACGCCAACAGAATTTACCCCATTATCACTTAATTCGCCACAACCAGAAAGCAACATTCCGGAAATGAACATCATTAAAGATAACTCTTTAGTATTCATCTATCTCTACCATTTTTAAGCTTCATGTAAGTGTCAGTCACACAACTTCATTCAAAAAATTTAAAAGATTACTTCGACACCAGTGTTGTATTGAACTTAAATACACTGCTCATATTGAGCGTGTCGAAACATTTTTTTTAATAACTTTTTAATGTACTCAGGAACACTTATGTTTTAAGTATATAATTAAGCCACTGGAAATTTATATAATGCATTGTAAGTATAATGTTACTTTTTTGATTTCAATCTGAATCGGCCCATCCACCCGATAGCACATAATCCAGCAATTAACAACGCACTAACCGGAAGACCACTATTTTGTGTTGATGGTACAAGGAAGATGTATACTGCGCCAAATGCCGGGCCTGCAAACAATCCACTTCCAATCATTGCCTCATGTAAACCACCGTGTGCTCCTTTTTCCTCAGATCCATGCATCGAATAATACAATGATGAATAATAAATGATTCCTGTACTTACACCGAAGAGTATTTGTGCAGCAATAAGTTGTATACTACTCTCTGCGAGCAACATACCAGTATATCCGGTTACCAGTGTGACAAATGATCCTGCAAGCCACCTGAAACGGTAATGCCATCCGTTCCATTTCCAAAGAGTAAAAAACGTTATGAGGCGGGCAAACATCCAGATTGAGCAGATAATACCGGCAAGAGCAGTTGACAACCCGAGTTTATGCGATATTGACGGAATAAGAGGAAGCATTGTACTGATAGCAATATATGAAAAAGGATTTGCTATCCACGCCATATGCAAAAATCGTTTTGAGTATAATGGAGGCGCGAGATCTTTGTCATTACCTTTAGCAACTTTTTGTATTGTTACTTTTTCTTTTCTCCGGGTTCTTACAGCAAGTGGCAGAATAACCCCCAATTGACAAGCATGAATCAATACCGGCAGCCAGTAAATGCTTTTCATACCCAGTGTCTCGAGAAGATATCCGGTAACAAAATATGCTATTGCTGATGCACCAGCCCATGTAACATTGTACACGCCAATCATGGTTGACAATGTACAACCATCAGATTCGTCACTGACAATTGCTTCAAGTGCAGGCCAGATCATGCATACTGAAAATGTATAGACAATATATGCAAAAAGCTGAACCGGCAATTTATTGAATAGTAAACCGCAGAGCAGTGCAGTTATAATACCGCATATCCCAATGGTAATTGATTTGACATTGCCAAACTTCTGCGCAAATTTCCCACCCCGCCATGATCCGATTGCGTAAACAAATCCATTTAGTGCTGCAAGGAGTAAGTTTTCAAAATCTCCAAAACCAAACTCGTGTTTCATGAAAAAGAAGATATAGTTTGTGTAATAAACAACGGCAAACGCGTTTAATCCCTCAACTATATAAAATAACTTCTTCGATTTTTGTATCATCTGATGAATTGCCTTATGTTAACAAACAATAAAAATTTGAGAACGCATCTCAACAATAATTATTCAGATCTGATTGCGCTGTTTTGCAAACCAGGCAAGAAGTAAATATACTGTAAGTGTTATCACAACAAGCGGTACCGGTTCAAGCTTCACAAATAGTTTAATCAACGTTTTATAAAGATAATGTGTCAGGAAACCGTATCCGGCACAACACAAAACGATATAACAGATAAAACGAAGTACCCAATTAAATTTTGCAGTTATTTTTTTTAATAATCCGTTAATATACGGGCCGGAAAGTATCATTGTGACCGTTGTAATTCCAAATACAACTTCTGTAAGATGATTTCTGATCACTGATACAGTCTGATTAAAAATGTCCATTATGTCACCTGTTAATGATCAGATTACAGATATCCTTTTACCCAATGATAACAGGCCATCAGAACAAGAATCGTTATATTTGCATACACACCGGCTGCAATGTCATCCATGGTAATCCCGACACCATCATCCATTTCCTCCATTTTATTTACCGGGAATGGCTTGACAATATCGTAAAAGCGGAACAGTACAAATCCGGCAATAAGTGTATAGAGTGATATTGGAATCATGAAGAATGTGATAAACTGACCCGCAACCTCATCAATAATAACCGCGGATGGATCATCCTTGCCGAAAACATTCTTCGCATTGCTTGACAATACAATACTTATAGCGATCAGGGCGATTGCCGCTCCCCAGTACCACACAAGATGCTGTATGTCAAAAAATACCGGATATTTTGCATGAACAAACCAGATACCAAGGACAGTCAGTGCTGAGCCGATTGTACCTGATGCCGGTGGAATATACCCTATGAAAAATAAACTGGCTCCAATCTTCCTGAAAAGATTGAGTAATGAAAATGGCTTTTTACTCGTTTCCATACGTTATTTCAGTCCGTTCATTTAATGCCTGACTTAATGTCAACTGATCAACATATTCAAGTTCCATACCTGCGGGCATTCCGCGGGCAAGGCGTGTAATTTTTATGTCAATGTCACGAAAGATTCTCGCAATGTAGAGTGCTGTTGTTTCAGCATCAGCACTCCCGCCAAACCCGATTATTATTTCCCCGGGATTTTCCAGTATAACACGATCTTTCAGTTCTTTCAACTTCAATTTGTCGGCGGTAATTCCGTTAAGCGGGGAAAGTACCCCGCCAAGAACATGGTAGACACCACGGTATCTGCCTACTTTCTCAATCGCAAAGATATCAATTGCTTTCTCAACAACACAAATACACCGTTGATCCCTTGATGACGACTCGCAAACCGGGCAGATTTCTTTTTCACTGTAACTGAAACACCGTTTGCATCTTGTTAACTCTTCACGCGCACGCAATAGTGCATCCGCAAGCGATGCAACCTCATCTTTAGGTCGCTCCATAAGGTGCACCGCAAGACGCCATGCGCTCTTTTTGCCAATTGCAGGCAGTGTCGATAACGCATCAACAAGATCTTCAAGAACTTTTATCATAGTCCCGGGATGTTAAGCCCACCTGTTATTGAACCGAATGCAGACTCGGATGTCTCCTTGACTTTCTCAAGCGCATTTGCATGTGCAGCAATAATCAGATCCTCAAGCATCTCTACATCTTTCGGATCTACTACTTCAGCATTTATTTTAATACTGACAAGCTCATTCGATCCGGACATCATTACTTTTACCATCCCGCCACCTGCAGTACCTTCAACCTGCATGCTTTTCATTTCCTCCTGAGCTTTCATAACCTGCGCCTGCATTTTCTGCGCCTGTTTCATGATATTTTTCAGTTGCTTTGACATTTAAAGAATCTCCTTTACTACTTTATCGTATACTGTTAATTCAATACTTCACCATCAAATATATCAAGAATCGATTTAATAATCGGCTCCCTGTCCATTTCATCATTAATTGAAAGCGGCATTGCTACCAGTTGATGCAGTAATTGACGTTCCTGGGCATCGGTTTTTGTTGTTTCAAGAGTGATATGCAATTCATACTTTGATCCTGTAAACTGATGCAGCAGGGTTTCAATCAGATCACGATTATGCTTTTTTGTTGTTTCGACGAATTGGAATCGATACGATGATGGAAACCGGACATCAAGAGATGTACCTGTTGCACCTGATAAGTAACTCATTGCGAGAAAGGATCCGACATTGGGCCGGTCTTTCAGCATAAAATCCAAAAACGACGTCCACAATTCGCAGGGATCCAGTATCTCCTTTACAAGAGGAGTGTCTTCAAATGTACCGGGCTCCGGCCTTGCTGTATTTTGTAACGATACACTCGTCTGTCGTACAGGAACATTACACTCATCATCGGAATCGTCAGAATCACTGTCATCAATAGAATCCGCAGTGTAATCATATGCACTGTGTTCATCACTTGTACTCTCATACCCGACTTCAACGATATCGGATGCTACAGAATGAAAGACAACAGCGTTATCGCTATGCGATGTTACACCAATGGTGGTTGATTCGATTGCCGGGGAATCGGATGGACTATCATAATTCAGTTTTTTTTTTAGATCGGTATCACTTGCTGGTACCGATGCATTCTGCATTGTTGATGCTACCAGGGAGGCAATGTTTTCCGGAGGCACGCCCCTTGATGCAAGCTCAACAAGCTGGTCAATGGAAACAGTCCGATCAAGAAAAACGAGTTTCAGTATTGTAATTTCAACATGAAACCTTGAGAATGCACTCCACTTGAGTTCATTCTCAGCTTTACGAACAATTTCACTCATCCTGAGAAGATCGCCTTCTGTAAAGCGTTCTGCAGATTTACGCAACTCAACAGCAGCCTCAGGCTCAATCTCTATACCACGGGCTTCAATTGCACCGGGGATTCTTGCGAAAAGTAAATTACGTATATGTTCCTGCAAACCAAGCAAAAATTCCTGGAGATCAAAACCCTGATACAGCACATCCTGAACGGCGCCCAGTGCCGGAGCGGCATTCTTTGATGCAACAGCGTCCATAACGGTATTGAATACATCAAGGCCGACAAGACCAAGTACCTTACGGACCTCTTTTTCTGTAAGATTATCCTGACAAAATGAGTATACCTGATCGAGAAGGCTCAAAGAATCACGCATACTGCCATCTGCTTTACGCGCAACGAGCATCAGGGCACTTTTTTCGAATTTAATTTTTTCAGTTGTACAGATATCAATCAGATAACCAAGAATCTGTTCTGCACCGATTCGTTTGAAATCATACCGCTGACATCGTGAATGTATTGTCGCCGGAATTTTCTGAGGTTCAGTAGTAGCAAAAATAAAAATTACATTTTTAGGCGGCTCTTCAAGAGTTTTCAGCAGCGCATTGAATGCCGCTTTTGTCAGCATGTGCACTTCGTCAATAACATAAATCCGGTATTTTCCACCCATCGATGAATACCCGATATTCTCACGGAGCTCCCGGATATCATCAACACCGTTATTTGATGCTCCATCTATTTCAAGAACATCAAAACTGGCACCGCTTAAAATGTTTTTACAGGAGGTACACTCACCACAAGGAGTAATTGTGGGACCTTTTTCGCAATTGAGCGCACGCGCCATGATTCTCGCGGTTGTAGTCTTTCCAACACCACGTGTACCGGTGAAAATAAATGCATGGGCTACCCTATTTTTTTCAATAGCTTTTTTTAACGTTTCAGTGATGTGTTCCTGTCCGACTACATCATCAAACGTCTGAGGACGCCACTTTCTTGCAAATACTACATAGCTCATAGATATTCTAAAGAAAAACAGTGTAACCAGAAATTAAACTGAAAAAA
>CAYMGX010000189.1:0-6294 GCA_964390065.1 uncultured Fibrobacter sp.
GCTATAAGTAAAGGATAAAAAATCAGCAAAAATGCCATATACATTTACTCCTTAAGTGAACTCAGGATACGGGTATCCATTGATGAAAATGACTGATTGATTTTACTTATGATGATGCAGCTCACGAAAATACCAACGAACAGATCCAGCAGCACTCCCATCTCTATAACCATCGGCATTGCTTCCATAAGAAGCACACCGAATATGAATATTCCATTTTCAAGAATAAGGTACCCGATAACCTGTGTCAGCGCCTTGAATCGTGTTGTCAGGAGGATAAATCCGACAAGTATTGTTGCAATCGCTGATGGAACGATCAGTTTACTGAGATTCTCATTTGTAAGCGGCATCTGACTTGCAAAAAGTAATGCAAACACTGTTGCAAGCGCTCCAAGTATAATTGACGGTAAAATGCCGATAAGCGGTTCAACCTCTCGCTTGATCTGAACATCCCTGAGTGCATGTGACATCATGACCGGTATGGCAAAACCTTTGAGTACAATTGCAATTATGGATGCAACAACCGCCATCAAACTAAGTCCATCATGTGTGATAAGCGGTAATATACCAAGCAGGATACCCTGAAAGGCAACAATCCGGATAATTGACTGAATACGAGTTGTTCCGAGCGTAAAAAGATTCAGCATCAGAATGATTACCAATATTGCATTAAGTAAATTTGTCATACAACGTTCACCTTATTAAAAGTATAAATCCGAAAGCACAGAACAGTAATGCACTGATCAATAAATAGGGTATGTGCAGAAGCTGCAGACGCGCCATCACCGATTCGGTAATACCCACAAGCACTGCAATTCCAAGCATTTCCACAATAAATAATACCCAGTTAAGCCACACGATATCGAATTGAAAAGGGATCATGATGTGTAACAGCAAAGCACTCAGGACAAACAACTTTATTGATGCTGCATAGGTGATAACACCAAAAAGCGGACCACTGTGATCAAGTACCATTGCTTCATGTATCATGGTAAGTTCCAGATGTGTATTTGGATCATCCACAGGAATTCTGCAGCTTTCTGCAAGCAGGACGATATACACTCCTATTGCTATCAGAACAAGTGGTGCAGCAACAATCGCAGAGTATTCCTCAAGCGGACCGTGCATCATCGGAGTCAGCGATATCTCACCTGATATTTTTGCCAGAACAAGAAATGCAAAGAACAGCGCGGGTTCAGAAAAACAGGCAAAGGTTACTTCACGGGCTGCCCCCATACCCTCAAATGATGAACCGGTATCAAGCGCAGCTGCGGTTGTGAAGAACCTTGACAATCCAAACAAATATGCAAAAAGAATCAGATCACCGGCAAAACTTATTGGAGAATCAAAACTTCCCATCGGTATCAAAAGACCGGCAATAAACAGCGAACACAGTGTTACAAAAGGCCCTACCCGGAAAACCCATGATGTCGTAACACTGAATACCATACCTTTTCTGAACAGTTTAAAAATATCGTAATACACCTGAAGCAGCGGTACACCGACACGTCCTCCAAACCAGGCTTTGGTCTTATTGATAATTCCAAGCAGCAGCGGCGGCATAGTAATCAATAATATCAGATGAAGAATAATCTCTGCAATATCAACAACCATCGTTTTCATCCGTTTATCTCCCGATAATTAACAAAACTATAACAGTTACCAAAATATAAAGGACATACAAGTGTACCTGTCCCCGTTGAAACACCCGTACCATGGGCAGATAATAACCTGCCAGTTTAAAAACAGGCACAACCAGTCTATCAAGTACCACATCGGGTACAACACTCCTGAACGCCGATTTCCGTGGAAATAACCCGCTGATTTTCGGATCATGATCAGAAGGAACCACAATCCACCGGAACAGCTTTACGATTGTATCACCGAATGATGAACTGCTGTATTGCATACGGCTGGTCGGCAGAGCATATCCGCAATCCCAGGTCCCCAAGATACTTTCCTTTTTAGTAAACAATTTATTCCTGAATATAAGTGCAGTAAAACTTATGAATACCAGCAGGCCGGATCCAAGATAACTTATCCAGTGAAGTGACTCTGCTGCGTTTACAGAGGTTACCTGTGTATTCTGTGGAGTCCAGACATTAACTGCACTGACTATCAGATCCAATGAC
Source organism: uncultured Fibrobacter sp. (assembly GCA_964390065.1). Taxonomy (GTDB): domain Bacteria; phylum Fibrobacterota; class Chitinivibrionia; order Chitinivibrionales; family Chitinispirillaceae; genus JAAZBG01. The sequence continues at coordinate 2,133 of CAYMGX010000189.1, forward strand.
AATACAGGAATCAGACCGATAAAAAGACATCCGGCAGCAAGTACAACCATCGGCAGAATCAGTGAACCATCAGCCTCATGAGCCTGTGATGCATTTACAGATCTGCAATTCCCAAGAAAGATTGTACCGAATGCTTTTACGAAACAGGCTATCGCCATTGGGCCAATTGTAGCAAGAGCAACAGCACCAAGCGGAACTGCTGAAAACGGTTTCCCTGTATCAACCTGTAAATAGTTAAAAAAACCGGTATACATAAGCCACTCGCTGACAAAACCGTTTAACGGCGGCAACGCACAAATCGCAATAGCACCAACAAGAAAAAGAAACGCCGTTTTAGGCATTCGTTTGCCAAGCCCTCCCATCTGTTCCAGATCGCGTGTGTGCACTGCATGAATGATTGCACCCGCATTGAGAAACAGTAATGACTTGAAAAGACTGTGATTCCATACATGCAAAAGACTGCCGCATAAACCAAGCATCACGATATCATTTCGCCCGTAATATCGTCCTGTCAATGCAAGACCCAATCCGAGCATTATAATACCAATATTTTCGATACTGCTGTATGCAAGCATCCGCTTGATATCCTGTTGACCGATTGCGATTGCGATTCCCGCAATACCGGTTATCGCTCCGACGACAAGCAATGACCCTCCCCACCACAACTGGACATGAGGAAGTAGTGATGTCATCCGGATAATGCCATATACACCCATTTTAAGCATCACTCCGGACATTACAGCAGACACATGACTTGGGGCATTCGCATGAGCGCCCGGCAGCCATACATGAAACGGAATGATTCCGGCTTTAAAACCAAACCCAATCACTGCAAGCACAAAGAGTACATCACAACCATGCCGGCTTAACAATGGACTATGCACAAGAGCAAAAGAACCGGTCGATGATTTCCACAATGCAAACATTGCAAACAGACACAGTGTTCCGATATGTGTTGCCACAATATAAATCCATCCGGCCTGACGCACCTGCTGATTGTGATCCTCTGCGGTTGACGCAAAAAACGCAGCCAATGCCATTATTTCCCATGCGATAATAAATAGCACTGCATCCTGAGCAACGACTACAAGTGCCATCCCACCGGCAAGAAGTCCGTAAAAAACACCAAGCCGTTTACCGTTTTCAGGATGAAGACGCTGTGACCAGTAGGATAAACCATATATCGTGCCCATTGACGGAACAATAAAAACCGGTAAAAGAAATACACAACTCAGCGGATCAATACAAATGCGAAAAGATCCCCACGGAAGAAACCATTCGTGATTGTAGTGTACGATTACACCGGACTTGATTGACAATATCACACCAGAAATTCCAATTCCCGCGCCGATAAGCATTAACGCGGATGAAACAACCTGCCCTTTTGTGGAACGTAGTGAAAAAAAGTAGGCCGGAAATCCGCTCATACATAAAACAATGATTGAACACAACACCAAAACAATACTGATCATTTACAACTGAATCCTATCCATGACGCTCTATTTTGTAAACCAGTTTAGAAAGAGCTGCTTTAGCGGCATCTGTGAACATAGCAAGACAAAAAGCGTGATCACTATATAAAAAATGTAATGTTGTATAATTCCCTGTTGAAACCGGTGAAACCAGGCAGCGAACCTTGAAACATGACGTGAAACAGGAATTAACACCCTATCAAGAACAATTTCATTCGTATGAATCAGCAGACGTGTGGCTTTTGGAAACAACCCGGTAACTTCCGGACGATGTTCATGCGGTTTAAGTATCCATTTAAAAAAGCTGATAATAGTCGCAGCAAATGATGTCGCAGTGTATTGCATGGAATTTGATGGTTTAACATAACCGCAATCCCAGGTAACCGTCATTTTTTCTTTTTTCTTTTTAGTAACAAACAGAATACCGGTTACTATAAGTAAGAATGCAATTGTTCCTGCAAGAACACTTATTGACTTCAAAGGGACCGTTGATGACAACTGTGACACAGTAACTGACAAATCGCTATAACAAACGACAATAACACGTTCAAGAACCGGCCCGATAAGAAAAGGGAAAATACCTATGACTACACAGATAATAACAAGTACCACCATTGAACTGCGCATCGAAACAGGCGGTTCATGTGCATGATTCGCCAGTGATGAACGCGGTGAACCGAGAAATACAGCTCCGAACACTTTGACAAAACATGCTGCAGCAAGTGCACCGATCATAGCCAGAACCGGAACTCCCAGTGCAGCAGTCAGATCACTCACATCATTCATAACCATTTTGAAAAGTCCGAAATAGATAAACAGTTCACTGATAAATCCGTTTAACGGCGGAAGACCGCAAATTGCAATTGCTCCGATAAGAAACCAGAGTGTAGTCTGAGGCATTTTTTTTGCAAGACCACCAAGCAGATCAATTTTACGGGTATGTGTCGTATGTACCACTGCCCCTGCACAATAAAACAACAGCGATTTAAAAAAACTGTGGTTCCATACATGAAGCAGTGCACCGGCAAGCCCAAGTACAGTAATTTCCATCATGTTTGTAGCCCGGCCTATCAGTGCGATTCCTAATCCTATAAGGATAATTCCGATATTTTCAACACTGTGATATGCAAGCAACCGCTTTACATCATGTTGAGCGATTGCAAACACAACACCAAAAAGTCCACTGATAAACCCGATAAAAATGATAATACTTCCCCAGGCATATGGTGGTGACGGAAAAAGCGACAACCATCTTATAAGTCCGTAAATACCCATTTTTAACACAACTCCACTTAACATAGCGGAAACATGTGTCGGTGCAGTTGCATGTGCTGATGGCAGCCAGAAGTGAAATGGCATCACCCCGGCTTTTAATCCGAACCCAAGTAATGCGAGAAAGAACAGGATATTCATCATTGTAAAGCTGATCGTTCCAGATGCTACAGGGGTTAACATATACGAACCTGTAGTGTGTTTCCACAATGAGAACACTGCAAACAGCGATAACGTACCGATATGTGTAGCTATAAGATACACCAATCCTGCAAAGCGGCTTTCGCCACGGTTGTCTTCTGTTGACACAAGAAAAAAGGCAGATAATGCCATTATTTCCCATCCTATAAGAAACGCCATCGCATGCTTACTAACAATAAGAATTGCCATACCAGCGACAAGCAGACCCCAGAAAATCAGTAGTTTACGACTGTTTGACGGATGACGGTCGTGAGGCCAGTAGGATTTACCATAAAGTGATCCCAGAAATCCCATCAGAAAAACAGGTACCAGAAAGAATGCACTGAGCGGGTCTATTGAGAAGTAAAGGGTATCCATTGCGGGCCACTCAATCGAAGCAATCACCGGTGGTTTACAAAATGCAAAAACGACAGCACCAAAGGCAGCGATGGCACTGATGGACATAAAAAACAATGCAAACAAACCGGATTTTGTTGAGGTACGACTGAGAAACTGAGCAGGGACACCGCTGAACGCAGCAGCAACAATTGCGATAAAAATAAGTATCAGTGACATTGCAACCCTTTATTCATGATGAAAAGGATCCATAGCTACTGTTCATTTGATTGTATCACTCTGATTGGAATCCGGGACAATGATTGCAGCTTCAGCTTTCTCAAGAGCTGTAAAAATCACGTCGGGTTTGGCCTGATCCTTAATGACACTTTTAAATGCCGGATTTTGTAAAACATACCCGAGTCTTGGCAGCAGGTGCAGATGCACCCTGATCGTAGGACTGATAATTGTAAACAGGACATTTACCGGCTTACCGTCAACAGATTCAAAATCAATAGGTTTTTCGAGAAATGATAATGTCACAACAGGTTTACTGACATTAAGAATGACCGGATTACGAACATGTGGAATCGCAATACCATCACCTATACCGGTTGAACCAAGCTTTTCCCGCGCGATTAAGATGTCATACATAAATTCCGGATCAACATTTGCCGGTAATTTCAACAAATTAACTACATTTCTCAGTACCGTAACCTTGTCATTTCCCGGTACGTTATAGGCAATGCTGCCTTCGCGTAAAGCATCAATAAACAAAGGTGAATCTGCCTCTGGTGCAGCAACAATTGATTCCGTTGAAACATAAATTCCCATTGACGTAGCCCACTCAAGGAGTTCAACGCGGTTAAACTGATACTCTTCACCAACTTTGTTTACAGGGA
>CAYMGX010000190.1:0-6214 GCA_964390065.1 uncultured Fibrobacter sp.
TTAAGGATCAAAAGCAGGTACAGTTGCTTTTTATTGAAGGCATGCGTGAAATTTCCGGTAATAAAACCTGCCAATGGTGTGATCAACAACCGGCAGGAGGATCAACGAACATCGAAATCTGTACCGGAAATTCATCATTTGGTTATTTCTCCTACCTGACTGAAAATGGTGGTCATGTTGATAGTGTGCTGGTTCAGAACGCTTGTCAGGTGGTTGCAGTAATTATCGAAAAACTGTTACAGAAGCAGGACCTTGAGCTGCTGGTCTCAAAACGAACTGCTGACCTTGAGGCTGCAAACAGGGAACAGGAAGCATCGCGTCAGTTAATTGAAAATGCTCAAAAAACCGACAAACTTGAATCAATTGGTCTTCTTGCCGGTGGCATTGCCCATGATTTTAATAATCTCTTTTCAGGTGTGTTCGGCTATATTGACCTTGCACTGGATAATAACAAAGATCCATCAGTTTCGAAGTATCTTGAAAAAGCACTTGATGTTTTTAACCGGGCCCGGGATCTTACACATCAATTGGTGACATTCTCAAAAGGTGGTACACCAATCCGCAAAAACGACGATATCGGCAGCTATATCAGGGATTCAGTTTTATTTACACTTTCAGGATCCGTTATTGGTTGTGAATTTTCTATCGTAGAAGATCTTAATGAATGCGATTGTAATGAAAATGAGATCCGTCAGGTAGTTGACAATATCGTAATTAATGCCATGCAGGCAATGCCATCAGGGGGAACGTTACGTGTAGAAGTCAGGAATGCAACGTTGACAATAGAAAACAATGTCAATTTACAGGAAGGTGATTACATCGTTGTTGCAGTATCTGATACAGGAATAGGAATTCCACCATCAATTATTAACCGCATATTTGATCCGTTTTTTACAACTAAAAAAAATGGAAATGGTCTGGGGCTTGCGACGTGTTTTTCGATTGTTAAAAAACATGATGGCATAATACATGTTGAGTCGGAGTTAGGTAAAGGAAGCACGTTTTTTATTTATCTTCCGTCAAAGCGTTACACTGCACGAAACGCAGTGGTTGCGCAGAATGCAGATCATACCGGTGATGGTCTTGTTGTTATCATGGATGATGAAGAGTTTATTCTGGAAATTCTTGATCGAATGCTTACCGATATGGGTTATGAGATCGTCCAGACCCGAAGTGGTGAAGAGCTGCTTGGGAAAATTGATGAACTGGAGCAGTCCGGACGTACGATAAAGACGTGTATTCTTGATCTTACCATTCCCGGTGGAATGGGGGGGCGGGATGCGGTAAAAAAACTGCGTGAAAAGTACCCTGTTCTTCCGCTATTCGCATCAAGCGGTTATTCCGAAGATCCTGTTATGGCATCACCGTGGCAATTTGGATTCACTGCAAGCATTTGTAAACCATACAGAAAATTTGAATTGGCCTCACTGCTCAATTCCTTTTTTGGAGAATCGGGCACATTACCAACCAGTCAGAAGATTCCATCCCGAGTTACTTGAGTCGGCGGGCGGCGGTTCATCCTGCGGATCAGGTGTGTGCGCACCTATTTAATTGAAAATCAATTCAATGAAACAGCAGGTAATTTTTTGTATCATTTTTGAAAACTAAATCGTACTTCTAACATATATCTTTAGGCAAACTGTTGTTGAAAAAGTTATTTTAACACCCATTGCATTTTTGCAGGAAGCGGAACAGGGCATTAATGATAAAAAATTTGGTCATCTCTCTTCTTTGTGTATCAACGCTGGTTTTAGGCCGTAGTGAGTTTAATTACTACTCTGATCAAAACAGAGAACTCATGTTGTTGCCACAGTCGACTGCATTTGCGGGGGCTGATCTTGCGTTAAATTCAGGAAGCGGATATTACGGATCTGCAGCAAATCTGCCGTATGATTCGATGAACAGTCTTACGTTATCCTACGCTAACTACTTCCAGAACACTTTCAGTTCATCAATATTATCATATACCGGTCCGGCTGGAAAAAATAATGGTATCGGTATAACTGCCGGGTATGTGTATGTACCTGAAATCGAGGTCACCGAAAAATCGGTGGTGACAGGGAGTCAAACGGTCATTTATCAATCTGAAATGAAAAACGGATCAGATATTTTTATTCGTTTCGGGTATGGCCATGCACTTGATTTTCGCAATAAATGGACTTTTTCTGCAGGTGTGGCGGCAAATGCACGTCGTACACGGCTTATTGAAGAGAGTGGCTATGGAATCGGGCTTGATGCCGGTTTGAAGGCGATTCATAAAAAAAGTAATCTCAGTATGGTGCTGCAACTTGACAATATGACTACGCATTACACATACTGGTCAAAGTATTATAAGGAATATGCCTATCCTCACCTGAGGCTTGGACTTGGATTTGATCGTTCACTGCCATATATCTACGGACGAATCAGAATCGGATACGCATCACCGGATCTTCTCTCGAATGACGGTATTAATTATGTTAAGGTGGTGTCAGATTCAAATCAGCAGGATATAGAGGTGCTTGATCACAGGAGTCTGTCTGATGAACCGCAAATATTAATTTCTGGTGGAAAAATCGGTGTTGAATATACTATTATGAATCGTCTGGCCCTGAGGGCTGGTCTGGCACAGGGAAAAGTCAATTTCGGTGCAGGACTGCTGTTATTTTCCAATCGGGCTGGAGTTGATTTTGCCTACACTACGCATCAGTTGGCAGGAACATATCAGGTCAGTTTATTGTACCGATGGTGATTTTTTTGATTGTTTGAGAAATCTTTAATGAGTCAGAGTTCGTTTGATGAACATATTGTGGTACTTGCTGACAGCGACTGCAAGCACGCGGAATCGGTGGTATCATTTTTATCCTCAAACGGTCTGAATGCGGTTGCAGCCAGTGATACCGCCCAGATTTTTAAGATGTTCGAGCAGCTTAATCCCGATGCAATAATTGCAGATCTGCAACTTGAGTCGTTCGATATTCTTGATTTCATAATTACCACACGCAAAAAACTTTCATCCGTACCAATCATCATTACATCATTTCCTGACGATGTCGATCTTGCTGTTCAGGCCGTACAGCAAGGTGCATTCGATTATCTGCTCAAGCCGTATCGGCCGGAAATCCTTTTAAAAAAGATCAATCAGGCACTACAATCAGTGTATCTTGCGAAGCAGAATTCAATGCTCAGCGAGCTCGTTTCGCTTCATGACATAACTTGCCGGCTTATATCGACGCATACCCTGGACGAACTTCTTGACATAACGTTTAACTACTGTTTACAGATACTAAAAGCCGATGAAGGAGTACTTCAGCTTGTGGATCGTGACAGCGGAAAACTTTACACAGTCCGCCAAAAGAAGGCATCAAGCGGTTCCGGAATAGTAAAGCTTGAGACTGTTGCATTAAAAGCATTTTCCATTTGCGGTAGTGTGCTGGTTACAGATTATCATGTCGCAATACCTGCAAAGATGCCGCTTGACACGGATGGAATATACACTTGTGTGTCGTCACCGTTAAAATTCAATAATGAAATCATTGGTGTTGTTAGTTTGCGTCGAATTGAGGGGCGCGGAGTTTTTACCGGTACTGATATCAAGGTTATTGATATGCTTGCATCACAAGCAGGTATTGCAATCAGGAATGCGGATATGTATCGGTCAATCAATCAGAAATGTGATGAACTGATGCTGATTTCAAATTACAGCGAGCAATTGATGGGTGTTGTTGATAAGTATGATGTCATCCGGTTTATGTTCGAGATTGTCATTGAACACTTCCAGCTTGATTTTATAGGATTTCTTGTATTGCAGCGCCGTACGCATGAATTTCTTTTCTGGTCCCGGGGACCTGTCGATGATGTATCGATGAAAGAGATTATAAAGTATGTTGCAGAAAAGTATTCAGGTTTTTCCAATACTGCTATTAACGAAAAGAGAATATCTGCAAGAGCATTTGACGTTCAGATGAAACTTGTACCCGGCGAGACCAGATTACCATTCAATTTCCAGTATCTGGTTCCTGTCGGCGGGGATGATTTCAAATTTGGTGCTGTATACTTCGGTGCAACCCGTGATTTTCATAATGTTGATGAGAAAAAAACATTGCTCAGCGGTATTGTGAGTCAGACACGTATTGCATTAAGAAATTCAAAAATTTTCAGCGACATGAAAGAAAATTATATCAAGACGATAAAGGCTCTTGCAATTGCTGTCGATGCAAAGGATACCTATACACATGGACATTCCGAAAATGTCATGAATATAGCAGAGGCGATTGCACTCGAGTTGAACATCGATGAACGCCAGGTCGGGATAATACGGGATGCCGGATTGCTTCATGATATTGGAAAGATAGGCATTCCGGGATATATCTTAAATAAACCCGGTCCGTTAACATTTGAAGAATTCAACGGGATCATGAAAACACACAGTGCGCTTGGAGCGAATATCGTCAAGGATGTACCGTTTTTACGGGATCTTTACAAATTGATATTGTATCATCACGAACATTATAATGGTGCCGGGTATCCTGATGGGCTCAAGGGTGAACAGATTCCTGTTGGAGCAAGAGTGTTGCATGTTGCTGATGCATTTGAAGCAATGACATCAAACAGGCCCTATCGTAACAGTCTGGGAAAAAAAGAAGCGATTAAAAGATTGTGCGAAAACAGCGGCAGGCAGTTTGACCCTGTTGTAATTGATGCATTTTTAAGAGTTGCAGGCCGTAAAGGATGGATTTGATCGTTACAAATAACCGGATGTATTTCGATGTATTCGCTTTTTGTAGATAATCTTCATTACATCATCTTGAAAATTTATTCTGAAATTAACGATAAGGTACATATATTCATTGGAGGAAAAAAATGGTAAGAAGGGTTCTGCCCTTTGCAATTGCGGCTCTTGTTGTTGCCGGCTGCCAGAAAAAGGTAGATATCGTAAAATCTGCGATTGTTGTTAACGGTGAATCGATCAGTCGTGATAAAGTGAACCAGGCTGCAGATATCCTGCAGCAGAGTCTTGTTCGCGCATACCCTGAAAAGGCTTTTTCCGGTAAGACACCGGAACTTTACAAGACGGCAGCATATCAACTTGTGTCGAATGCCGTGATGATTGTTGAAGCTGAAAAGATGAATATTCCTGCCGATAGCGTAAAAGTTGATAGTACAATACAGATGATCAAACGGAATTTTCCTGATGATTCTGTTTTTGATGCTGAACTTAAGAAAGCTGGTCAAACAGTGGAAAGTATGAAAAAACAGATCCGTGATGGCATGAAACTTGACTCATTGCTAAAATCGTATCTGACACGGGTTCCAGCTGTTTCTGAGGATGAATGTGTGAAATTCTTTGATGAAAACCGGGATAAATATGTTTCAAAACCCAAAGCGCGCTTGAGCCAGCTGGTGTTTCCTGTAGATTCAACGATGAATCAGGAAAAAAAGGATAACGTTAAAAAATCAGCCACTGAGGCACTTGCTCTTGTAAAGAGCGGAAAATCAGTTGATGCAGTAATAAAAAAGTATGCAAAGACTGGTGCTGTGGGTGGTGATGCTGGTTTTGTCAATAAGGGAGATATGCGGCCGGTACTTGAGGTTGAGCTTGAAAAACTTAATAAAGGTGAAACAAGTGAGATCATTCCAACAGAGATGGGTTACGTTATTCTTCAGAAGACTGATGAACAGGCCGGTACTCAGGTTCCTTATGAAGAAGCGAAGGATCATGTCAGATTTATGCTTGATATGCAAAGGAAAAACGACTATATGGAATCGCTTGTTGATAGTCTGGTGAAAAAAGCAACTATTGTCTATAACGATACAACGCTACTCCCGCTTCCCGGAGGAACTCCCCGGGTGGAAGATCTGTTGGATAAGTAACAGTCTTCTGATGATGTCGCAAATGATAATAACATACTCCATACAGGGCTTATGCAAGGGTGGAGTATGTTCAAATATTAGACTCGTCAGGAGAATTTGTGGGTAGGAAAACAAGTTTAAATAACTTTGTATTGTGATTCTTAAATGGTTATAATTTAGATTATTCTTTTTTGTCCCAGAGGGACAGTATATTTATAGAAAATGTACAATAAATAAAAACCATTGTCCCGTAGGGACAATATATAAATAGGCTCTTAAATTGCATGGCAACTACATTCACACAGATCTATCCTGTGCAATGTACAATAAATAGTTTCTGTTAAATTTGCCATTTTTTACGCATACTGGTCGTAGGAAAAAA
>CAYMGX010000191.1:0-3911 GCA_964390065.1 uncultured Fibrobacter sp.
AAAAGATCTCTATACTTTGTGCCAGAGCCTGATCACTGAGACGCGGAAGAATTGCAAGCGTTGCCCGCATAAACGTTGTCAAATCACCCTTTACAATTGATAAGTGGCGAAGACCCATCCATCCTCCGGTTTCATTAGGAGCAAGACGCACCGCTTTTAAATAACACCGCCGTGCATCATCAAACTTTTTCTGATGCAGATAAACATTACCCAGATTTATCCGTAAAGCTGGATCTGCTTTATTGATAAGAATAGCCTGACTGTACCAGCTCTCTGCAATGTCAAGTTCTCCGTTTTTCTCGCATATATAACCTATATTTTTCATCGCAGAAGCAAACTCGGGATTGTATTTGAGTGCCTTTTCAAATGCAAATCTTGCCCGTTCAAGTTCATTGACAGACAAAAGTGCATTTCCAAGATTAAACCATGCATCCGGAAAATCTATACGGGCTTCAACAGCACGTTCAAAATAGGTAATTGCAGTATCAAACTCACCTTTACTATGGAAATAATTCCCCATATTTATAAGTGCGCCTGCATTATCGGGCTCAAGATCCAGCACTTTATTGATAGATTCTCTGGCAGCTTCAAGATCTCCAGTCTGCAGCTGAACGATACCGAGATTATTCCACCCCTCAATGCGATCACTTCGTAATTCTGTCAAACGTATAAACTGCTCAATTGCACCCTTGAAATCTTTCTTTTTATAATAGGTATTACCATATTCAAGAATCAGCAGGTAACTGTCTGGATTTTTCTCTGCCAGTTCCTTGAAAAAATCGATCGCTTCATTGTACCAGCCAAGATCACAATAAAGCTGAGCCAGCTGAATTGCTTTATTAAGATTTGACGGATCAGCCTCAAAATCCGATCTCAACTGTTCCAGAGTAACTTCATTTGTTTCCATAAAGCCAATTCTTATGTTAATAAATCACGATTATTGTTTGTACAGTTTCGGCTGATATCGCTGTTCAATAGCGGTTTGTATATATCTGCGTTCGGGCACCCCGCCATTCTGCGATGCCCAATTCTGTGCGACAATCATCCCATACCATACATCAATATAAAAATTAATATACATCGGTGAATATACCCTGTCTGAAACAATATACTCTGCGTTATGAACAATCTGTTGCAGTGATACTTCAAGCCCTTTTTTAGTCCATTGATCTTTGATCAGCATATCCATAGTATCAACGACCTCTTTACGAACTGGTATTTTGCCAAATCGTGATACCTCCGCGACATGCTGAAGCGTATCGGATAGATATTTTGCAAGACGGTATGACATAAGTGCACTTGATGCGTTATACGGAATCGCCCACCATGTACTTTTAGTGGCAACACCGCGACTTCCCCGGCGTATAACATTTCCATTATTATCAAGTTCAACAGAACACCCCTGAGGTAAAAGCGCAAGCCCAAGATCATCAGGATTACTTAGCATACCCCTGCGTTCGGCATGGCCTGTTCCGTGAAGCCTGAAACAATCACCAAGGGGAAGTATCATACAGTAAATCTCTCCATTGACATAGGCATCCATTAACTCAACACGTCCCCACCCCTTATCCCACATTTTATGATTGTACACACCGCTGCGGGAAAGCACACTCTCCCAGTGAAAAAAATCATACACAGCATCACCGCGACATCCCATAACTGCAAGTGAATCTCCGCCGCACCGATACACTCCGCCCTCAATGAATGATAACAGATCTGTACTCTTACTTGACACATGAGCAATCCGGGCTCCGCCATTATCACCCTTGATCCAAAGAAGACCGATTACTGCAATATCATACATATCCCAACTTGACGGATCAGACTCAAGCTTATAACCGTCAGGAAGCCCGAAACCGTTATAAGATTTCAGATTCTGTGCAATAATCTCTTTGTTTGCAGCCCACACTTTCAGCGCTTCTGCTACTTTACTTTTACTATATGCCAGTACCGGTGTCTCAAAAGACCGGGGTATAAGTGTCGGACGGTTTGAGACCATCCCGAATGATCCGAGAAGAAAGTTGTCGTTAAAAAAGCGCAGTTCCTCAGATGTCAGAAATGAATCAAGGGGTTTGAAAAAACCTTTACGCGCAAGTACATCACTTTTTTCAAGTGGCACCTCAACAAGATTCACCCGTCCGGAGTATCTTTTCAGGTAGTCTTCAAGACTATCTGCATTTTTATAATCGAATACATTAACCTTGATCGCAGTCTTTTTTTCATACCCGTAAAGCATTGTATTTTTAAAGTATTGACGCTGATCAGGTTCCATATCTGCAAGGATACTCAATTTCTTAAGAGGACTGCACCCTATAACTGCAAATCCAAGAATGATTACAGACAAATTTCTTAAAATGGATTTGTATACCATGTGATTATTCACTTTTTGCAACAACTCATTAACTCATTGATTTTTAATAAATAGTTCAATGATCCCGATAAATTTTTAACGGAAATACCACTCTACGTCATTGATTGTACCATTGTTGTATTCATTTGAGAACAGGTAATTTATGACCATCTGCATGAGATCAGGATGCGCAGGAATCTCTACCCGGCAATGTAAATCAGAATGAACCAGTGAAAAAAACAGAACCTTTTTTACATCACAGTGTATCCTCAAGCCCGATGCAGTCAACAGATTACACAAAATCAGGAACAGCAGTTTTTACGAATAATATTAAGCTGTTATAAAAAAAATGATTTACGTTTTGCAAACCATACTGTATCCTGCCAGGATACAGAAAATCATCCTGTAGCGATCAAATTCACCGACAATACTTCACACTGTGCTTATATTAGGTTCAGATAGTTACACAAAATGTTACAGTTTATTAATTTACTTCCGGCATCAGATGAGTATTTAATAACAGATCATTATTTTATTTAAAATAAATGTGGGGGGCAATTGACATGATACGTCTTACAAAAAAGTATAGTGCACTCTTTGTGTCACTATTAGTTACCGGCTTTTTCATCTCAGCAAATGCATTCTCGGATGGATACATTTTAAGTGGTGCATATGCCGGAAAAGCAACAATGCTTTATGACAATAAACTTAATGTTGTTACCACATGGGATCATTCGAAGCTTTCAGATAGTCTCAATGGGTACTCCTGTTATTTAATGCCGAATGGTCATTTACTTCGCAGCGGACAGACACCAGCAGTCTACAGGGGATCAACACAGATTTCCCCGCCACCAAACGCTGCACCTCAGCAGGGCACAATAGATGAAATTGACGCAAAAGGAAACGTTGTGTGGTCATACACCTTATGTGATTCAATCAATATGCTGCACCACGATTTCAAGCTTTTACCAAACGGTAATATTCTTGCCGTATCTTTTGTCCGTTATACCCGCGCACAACTGATAGCTGCAGGAGTTGACAGTACATTAAAAGATAACGGTACCAAAGCAAAGGCAATGCTTGGTGAAAAAATAGTTGAAATAAAGCCGGATTATGAAAATGGAGGTGGTTCAATTGTCTGGGAATGGACGCTGCTTGATCATGTAGCTCCTAAAGAGCAGGCGATGAATAATCCCAATGTTATCAGCGGTTCAATTGTTCCCAGCCTGTTTTCCGGTCAGTGGGTTCATCTTAATGGTATCGATTATGATTCGACACGTGACCTTATCGTTTTTACGTCAAGAGTATTCAGCGAACTGTTTATAATTGATCACAGTACGACAACAGAAGAGGCAAAAAGTCATTCCGGCGGAGACCATGGAAAAGGCGGTGATATTCTCTATCGCTGGGGTCACTCGAGTAACTATCTTCAAAGCGGTACTCAAACAATCAATGTGCTGCATTGCCCGACATGGATTCCTAAAGGATACCCGGGTGAAGGCAATATCATGTTTTTTCACAACAATGTTAACGGAACATCCGGAGTATCACAGGTTGTCGA
>CAYMGX010000191.1:4011-6027 GCA_964390065.1 uncultured Fibrobacter sp.
GGAAGTTCCGGTGGATTCGGAATGTCCTATAATCCTGCGAAAATCATGTACTACCCTTCGTCATATGCCGGGATTAAAAATCTTCTCGCATCACTAAATACATCTGTTAAAACGCCGCAATATTCATCGAAACAGAAAATTCATATTTCAGCAAACAGCAAGAGCATTCTATTTGTAAATGCACGGGGTTATTCAGTCGGCATCTTTGCTCTAAATGGTAAACCGGTGGTAACATCCAATGCAGCATCAGACCGGTTTGCTCTCAGTACAAGCAGTATTCCATCAGGCACCTACCTGGTAAAGATTATAAACGGCACAACAACACAACACAAACTTTTTACACTTCTGCCATAATGTAACTGGTACTCCGGAATAAACCGGTGTACCGGCAGTATCAGGATTTATTAACATATTGAGGTCTAACGATGAACAAATTTTTTGTATTTTTTAGTGCATTTCTTATTACAGTAATTCAGTTAAGTACCGCTGATATTATTGACATTAAGGGTAAAATTAATAATAGCAACACAGATCCTGTCGAGAATGCACGGGTTTCGTTAAAAAAGCATCCTGAACTTGTCGCGTTCACATCTGCTGATGGTACATTTTCGCTTCAGTCCGGTACACCGGTACGGTACCGTCATCAATCGCAGCAGCATGTATCATTGACAATTCAGAACAATGCACATGCAGCCAGACTCTGTATACAACCGGAACATTATTATTCATCCGTTACCGCATCACTGCACTCCCTTGATGGTCGTTTGCTTTCGAAGAAGGATATGCTTAAGCAATCAAATCAGTATTATTTTGAAATACCATACAGTCATAGTGGAATCTGCGTTCTTACAGTCAGGCTTAATAATTCATCGATTACCTATCCTCTTGTAATAACTAATAAATCAGTTTCAATAACTGGTAGATCCAGAGTATCCCGCAACGCTCCATCATTCAAAACTGCATCATCATATGGAATTGATGACACCCTGATTGTTTACAAACAAGGATTCAGAACACAGTATGCCGCTGTATCATATACACCAACAGATGATATCGGCATTGAATTGACAAATTCAAAACCATGGATTCCTGAAAACAGGGATGAATTGACATTTGAGGGCAGCATGGTAAAAATTCTTGCGAAAGGATTTGACTTCGAAATGGGGCAGCCAAATGATACTATCTGGGGACGTATTGACGGCCTGCCGACATCTGAAACCGAACAACCCGTTCATACGGTAACCTTCACACACGATTTCTGGATTGACACAACAGAAGTATCACAGGGTGAGTTCGAAGAGCTCATGAAGCAATACCCGAAATATAGTAATGGCTGGAGCAGTACTCATGGTTTTGGAAAAGATTATCCAGCCTATGCGGTATCATGGGAGGATGCAGTCCTGTTCTGTAATGCAAGAAGTAAACGTGATGGTTTCGATACGGTATATACATATTCTAAAATTATTGGTACACCTGGATCTAAAAGTGAATTGACTGGTGCAAAATCCGACCTTACAAAAAATGGCTATCATCTGCCTACTGAAGCACAGTGGGAATACGCTTGCAGGGGCGGAACGGTTACCGATTATTACTGGGGTAAAAATTTTGAAGATTATGCATCAGAGGTACCCGCAAGCGAGATCAGTTCGTATGCAGTATGGTACGCAAATTCATTTACCCATGGACTTGGATCACCCTCATTTGGTATACATCAGGTTGCAACCAAAGAGCCTAATGCGTATGGGCTATACGATATGGCAGGAAATATTTCAGAGTGGTGCCATGACTGGATAACGAACTATACCAGTGATCAGACTACAGATCCTTCCGGCCCGGAGCAGCCATCAGAGGAAAACGGTGAATTCCATGTATGCCGTGGTGGCAACTGGGGAAATAATGTCACCCACTTGAGGAGTTCCAATAGATTTTTTGAAGCACCAGATTATTTCTACTTCTTCTTAGGCTTCAGATGTGCACGGACAATCCGGTAAGGATATGGATGACAGATACACTAAA
>CAYMGX010000192.1:0-5931 GCA_964390065.1 uncultured Fibrobacter sp.
AAGTGATGATACAGGGATTGCTTTTGTAATTGATGCGACATCGTAGATAGCAGTTGTGTCAACTGATTTACTGTCAGGATCGTATGTATAGTTCCCTTTTGTAATTATAGATGTCCGCCCGTCACTGACTACTGCACATGCGCATCCGGGAAACGCACCCTTGCTCACTGCATCAGACAATAGTGCATTGATCATTTCACTATCAGGTTTTGACAATATCATCTCCTTTATTGTCAACAATCGCGATCAGTAAACTTCATCATGACGTTCTATCACCTGAATCGAACGCCACTTGTCGGATAAGAAACGGCTCAGCCAAACAAGTGCCATTGCCATTACAAAAACAGTCGCTATCAGCCATTCAACCCATATTCCAGCTTTGTAAATATCAGCAAGCACAAGACCGATAAGAAACAGTACATGTGCAATCACCGAAAAAAACATGATCCATTTTGTATCACCAGCCGCCTGAAGTGCACTTGAGAAAACGATATTGCCTGCATCAAGAATGCAGTATATCGCAACAAGTTGCAGCAGCAGTTTTCCGATCTGTGTAATTTTCTCAAATTCCGCATAACCATCACCGCTGAAAAAACTATACAGTTCACCGGGAAAAATCACAAATATCAGCGCAGTGGCAAGCATCCAGATTTCAGCGATAATGAACCCGGTGAACGTCACTCTGATTGATTGCTTGATATCATGCCGCCCCTGAGCCTGTCCCACAAGGATCGCCACAGCCTGCCCGACACCGATAACCGGAAAGAACGCGATGCCGTTCAACCTGAACGCGATATTTGATGCAGCAAGTTCATAAATCCCGATTCTTCCGAGAATCAGAATGAATCCAGTCCATGCGAGCATCTCAAATCCAAACCTCATTCCGGTTGGAAACCCGAAACGCAAAAGTCGCCAGAAGAGTTCCTTGTTAAAAGCTCTTTCAAGCCAGGGAGACCTGCAATCTTTCAATTTTGTCCGTAAAAAAACTGCAAATAGCAGTATTGTAGAAAAAAGTTGCGCAGTAATCGTTGCTATACCAGCCCCGGCCATCCCCCACTCCGGAAAGAATGATTTTCCAAAGATCATCAGGTATGCCAGTATTGCATTAAGTGCAATGCCGCTAAGCTGAATGATCATCACCACACCGGTTTTTCCGCGGCCGGTAAAAAATCCGCTGATTGCCGCAGAGACCGCGACAGGTGCCGCGCCCCAGCAAAGTATCGCAAAGTATATCGATTCAAGGCCTTGCACCGATTGATCGTGACCAACGAGTTTAAAAATCGGGGTTGCAAAAAATCCCACTACCGCAACAATGCATCCGCTGGCAAGTGCACAATATATCCCCTGCCAGGTTGCAGACATTGCCCGGTGTACTTTTTTCGCTCCAAAATAGTGCGCAACCAGTGTAGATGTATAACCGGCCATCGCTTGAAACGGACTTACAATAAGGTACCCACCCATTCCGGCAGGGACAACAGCACTGATCGCTTCACGTGAATACCACGATAAATAAAGTGCATCAACAAATTGCATCACCATAATTCCGGCCATTGAGAGAATGAGCGGCATTGCAAGACGCAGGATTTCAACCCAAAGTGGCTTCTCATTTGTTTTCATAGGCGAAGAAAATAGTTTTTCCCAAACAGAAATACCTTTTCTTTTCTAAGTATTGTCGATAATCTATATTAATCTATATTAATCAATCGTAATACCAAATGTAAGTAACCTGAAAACCGGCAACGTACAACACTATTACCAGGACCAAGCGACAATTATGCCACGTTTCGTACAATCTTTTTCATTGCTGTTATTTTTGATCACTATACTCTCTGCTCAGAGTGCATCATCCGATCCGGATGAAAAAGCGATTCAAATTATTCACGATTCACTGAGAGCCAATGCAGGGCCAGACAAAAACGGCTGTGCCGGGGAACCAGTACTATTACGTGGTTCTGCACGCGAAAAGTCAAGCTGGCTTGACTCGTCCGGTTTGCGGATAAGTTCATCTCAAGAGATATTCGTAAATCCGACACAATCGACATTCTATATTTTTCAAACCGAATTTAACGGAAGCGTTCAACGCGATACTGTACACGTAAACATCACACCCGATTGTCCACCATGTAGTGTGCGCGTAGGGACTGATATTGTTACTCCACCCGGTAAGACAATAACTCTTACAGCAAACACAAATGAGCATTGTACACGAAGTAACTGTTCAAACAGAACGCTACCGGCAGGCTATAGTACAAAAGGAGCATCGATACTCAGCGGAACCGCTCATTATGTGATTTCGTTACATCAAACAGCATATATTCCGGAAGAGACATTGTTTAATGGTTCTATTGATGTAAATGGTGGTACGCTTATCGTTGCCGGCAAGGCAATCCTTAAAAAAATCAATTTCAAGAGTGGTAGAATTATCGTAACCGGTGAATTGACTGCACCATATTTTATTATCAGCGATACACTGGAGAACTACGGAACTGTCAATGTTAATGTTGATGCATCGATTGTTGCCCCGGGGTGTATACATAATTATGGTACTTTTTCTGTAAACGGCATACTGACATTAAATAGCAGAGCTTATAATCATTCGTTAATGAACATCGGCAGTGATCTTATTCAGAGAAGCAATGATCTGTTTACAAATGAATGTTCACTGATCGTTGGCAATGATCTTCATATCAATGGCACATTTATCAATAAAGGCGCAGCTGCAGTAACTTTTAATACATTTATAAGGGATGGAAGTCAGTATATCACCGATGATGGCAGCTATATTACATCGAAAAATATGTACATTGAAAGCAGTATTCAGGGTGGAAGTGCCGGCATGTCAAGCATTACTATTCAGGAGGAACTGTATATAAATAAAAGTGCCTACATAGGTGGACGAATTGATATATGTGATAAGAACGGTATTGAAGTTAATGTCGGGAAAATGGATAAAAATGTTTCCACCGACTGTCGGACTTTTATTGACGGTATCGGTGGGGTTGCATCATTCGTATGGTATGATTCAATGGGAAAGATCGTCGGAACCGGAAAGTCTGTTACAATCACTCCTTTAGTAACATCAACATATACCGTTACAGTTATTGACGTCAATGGCAATTCAGTATCTGATAAGGTTAACATAAAGGTAGAATATTAAAATGACATCATTGGAATCACTTCTAAAACAGGGCGTCTGGAAACATTTTTATACAATCTGTTCAATTCCTCATATCTCCAAACACGAAGAAAAGCTCGCAGCGTATATTTGCGATTTCGCAAAACAGTTATCACTTGACTGTCGAAAAGATCAGGCTGGCAATATCCTGGTTACTAAAAATGCAACATCAGGCCTTGAAGATAGACCTGGATTGATTTTGCAGGCACATCTTGACATGGTGCCACAAAAGAATGAGAATATCATTCACGATTTTCTTTTCGATCCTATCAATCCTTATATTGATGGCGATTGGCTCAGGGCACAAAATACAACCCTGGGCGCTGATAACGGAATTGGTGTATCATACATTTTGTCAATTCTTGAATCTCAGACAATCAAACATGGTCCGATTGAGGCACTCTTTACCGTTGACGAAGAAGCAGGAATGAGCGGTGCACTTGGTATCCAACCGGGATTTCTGAAGGGCCGTAGACTAGTCAATCTTGATACTGAAGATGACCGGGAGATAATCATTGGATGTGCAGGAGGTAAAGACTGTATTGCAACCGCATCGTATCAGGAGGAGTCTCTTGACAATTCATACATCGCGTTTTCACTGACGGTAAAAGGTTTAAAAGGCGGTCATTCGGGTATTGATATCAACCTCGGTCGGGCAAATGCGATTAAACTTCTCTTTCGATTACTCTATGCCACAGCACAGACCTGCAACCTGCGGATCAGCTCCATTCATGGAGGAACTATCCGTAATGCAATACCCCGTGAAGCAACAGCGGTGATCATGATCCAAAAAGATCGCTCTTTGAAGCTACAGACCATTATTGCTGATCTCGGACAGGCGTTCAACACAGAATATCATGGTATCGAGAACGAAATTCAGATTGAATGTGTTCCATATCAATCACCAAGTAAAGTTCTATCAAATACAGCACAACAAGCATTGTTACGATCGATCTACGCATGTCCCAATGGTGTGATCAGAATGTCAAATCATATGCGGGATTTTGTCGAAACATCCACAAATCTGGGAATTGTAAATTGCGATAACGGCACCATTTCTGTCAATTGTCTGTTACGCAGTTCTGTTGAAAGTGCCATGACCGATCTTCAAAACATGTTATTCTGCGCATTGACACAAGGGAATTTTAATGTAACCTTTACCGGAGGTTATCCGGGATGGACACCGAATCCTGATTCATCGTTATTAAAAAGTGTTGCCGGTGTTTACGAAGTGGAGTACGGAAGAAAACCTGACATAATGGCAGTCCATGCAGGGCTTGAATGCGGTATTATCGGCGCACAATATCCTGATATGGAATCGATATCGTGCGGTCCAACGATCAAATTTCCTCACTCGCCCGATGAGCGGGTATCGGTGTCGTCAGTCAATAAATTCTGGCAGTTTCTGGTTAAGGTTCTTGAATCGATTTAAAATAGAAATAGTAGTAAAAATTATACATTTCTGATTTTTTCCTGATCCCGTAGGGATCATATATTTATAGTATACAAGACGACATAAACAATCCGGCGTCCCGTAGGGACGATATATTTATTATACATTACTTTGTCTGATATACCGTTTTGTAAGGGCGTTTACACAATGCGTATATGGTCACTTAACCCGATGTATCTTGATCCTCAGGGACTTGTTGCTCTGTGGCGGGAGACTCTGCTTGCACAGGCTGTATTACGAAATGAGACAAAAGGGTATAAAAATCACCCCCAGCTTGACAGGTTCAAAGCATTGGCATCACCGGACAAAGCTGTTTCCCAATATCTCACAGCGGTATATGATGAAGCAGTCAAGCGAGGCTATTCCTTCGACAAAAGTAAAATACATCGATTTACAAAGAAGGTAACACTGACAGTGACAACGGGACAACTGCACTACGAATGGTCACACTTGATGCACAAGCTTGAAACCAGAAATCCTGAGATCTATAAGCAATGGTATAGAGAAAAAAGTATTATGCCACATCCGATGTTTACGATTATTGACGGACCGGTGGAAGCATGGGAAAAAGTGTAATACAACTGTCATTTTGTTTCATTGAAAATTATATACAAAAAAGCATATATGGCAATGGGCATTGTGCAAGAAATAATACATCACTGATTTTTTCTGATCCCATCGGGATCAAATATTTATAGAATGAGTGACAACAAAAACGATCCAAGTCTCGTAGAGACGAAAATATATATTGTACATCGTGCAGAGAGATTGATCTGTGTGAATATATTTGCCATTCAATTGAAAAGCCTATGTATATTTTGTCCCTACGGGACAATGGCTACTATTTTTTGTAAATTTGCTATTAATATCCTTTCCCGCTGGGACAAAAAAGGAATACATTAGATTGTGACCATAAAAATTCACAAGTCAAATTTAATTAAACTGGTTTTCTTACTCACGATTTCTCCTGACGAGTCGGAAATTTCATAAGCAAATCGGGCTTCCCATGAGTAAACGACCTTGCATTTCTTGTGATTGTGCATTAATGCTCTTTTGAATATTTTAAAGCTGCTTTTAACATATTCATTAAATTAATATCTTTAAGGCTTATTGACAACACCAGAAAAGAGAACAAGTCCGTTCACTCCGGCCCGGATAAAGTAGACAAATGGTTTGTCAAGAACGATATCCGGTGAATATCCACCACCCGCAGACCCTGCCCCCATCATTGTGTTTGTTATCGCAACCGCTTTTGTACCCTCCTCATCGGTCTTGATTTTAGCATAATGATTTACCGATTGAA
>CAYMGX010000193.1:0-5887 GCA_964390065.1 uncultured Fibrobacter sp.
AGTAGATCCTTCGGCAGAAATATTGTTATCAGGTCTGGGAGAAATACCATTTTTGAAGAAAAATACCTCAAGCCTGCGATCATCGGAAACAACACCCGACGCTGTTTCTGAATCTTCAAAATGTCCTTCACATCCATGTGCAACAGGAATGACATCTTCCGCAAGAGTGGTATCAGAGATTCCCATATATGCTTCTATAATTGCCTTGCGTGTTTCGAAATCTGCTTTTCCGTCAATTGGGAGTTTTAATCCCTTTTCGTTATTGGCATACTCCTGAAAGCTCATAATTGCCTTTTTAGTTTTTTCATCAGTAATGCCTGATGCATATCCTTCGTAAAGAGGTGAACCATCTTCGGGAAGTACGGAAAGCATGAGTTGAATCTCGCGCGTCCCCCATCGTGAACGGACGCTCTTATCGGGCCCGAACCAGTTGAGCCAAATGCTCGGAATGGATTTAAGATATGCTCCAACAATCTGCGCGCGGTCATAAGCTATGTCTGCACCTGCAAGATCCTCGTCACTGCCTGCATGTCCGACTATAAGTACTTCATCTTTGGGATCACTTTTATGCATATCAAATATCGTTCTTATACCTGGCAACGCCTGAGGCAGCAGGAAACATTTATTGGCATCAAAAAGCATACCTGTCAGGCGGGCACGCCTTGCTGCCTTTTTATCAAGAATTATAGTATAGGTATCACCTTGTAAAAGGCCGTTGATTGAGGACCATTTACCTGTTGCATAGTCAAAAACCGGGATAATTTCTGGCATTCAGTTCTATTCCAATCGCAATCAGTATATATAATTATCTGATTTTAGTTATTACTCTATCGTCAAACCCACCCTGATTTCTGAATCGTTTACTTTCACTATACGCATCACTTTAACAACACAAAGATGCTATTATGCCGCAAGCTCTATGCTCACTATGTCAATTTTGTCTGATGGACTTTTGTAATTATCAATTATAACCGTCCCGGTTTTATCACTGACAAAAGATTCTCCATTGGCAAGTTTTATGGTGACACCTTTGAGTACAGTGCCATCCTTTGCCTTGAAAACAAAAGTTGTTGTTTTATTAGGAATCTTCCTGGCAGCCGCCTTTTGTGCATTTCGTTCTTCCAGCCAGTCGGCAAAATCATCAGTCAATGCACTTCCTTCTAAAATCGTATCCATCTCTGACTCTTTACGGGAATGATATCCGAGCGAGAAGTTCCACCGATCAGTAAAGCGGAGGTAACCATTTGGACAAAACCATGTGATCTTATCGTAGCGAAGCGTTACCTCTTCCATATGCACATTACGTTCAAATTGTCTGTCCTTGATGTTTGGCATTACCATCCCGATGGAGGAAATTTTTACTCGTTCAAGAATGTGCTGAAGGTATATCTCATCTCTCTGAGTCTTTTCGTCAAACTTATACCAGTCAATTGTTACAGAATCCATTATTGATCCATTGGTCATATACTGGTATAGTATCACCGATGTACTATCGGTTTCTTTACAAAACGCGATCGGGTGATGCTCACGAATAGGATTATTTGTAAAAAGTTCCAGTTCCTTAAAGAATACTGCATGTTTGAAGGATATCACAAGTGAAGAGCCGTCTTTACCATCCTGAACAGAGGAGCCTTTAAGTGCTTTACTATTTACCATAAAAGAAACATAGGCCGGTGTTGCCATTCAGTATTCCTTTCAATAAAGAACTACTCTTCTACTGAAATTGATGCAATGATTTACAATATAAAGTGCGATGCCAGTTACAGGCAAGAACTGATTTCATTTTTATGATGTTAATTTTCCTTTAAAATTCTTGATAAAGTTGTATCAGCCAAATGCATACGCTATTTTAACGCTCTAAATAAAAAAAATCTAATTACCTATCATCTACATAAGGAAATCTCCATGAAACAGCACACACTCATCATGATGGTTGCACTGACGATTATTGCCCTCTCCTGCTCCTGCGGTTCAGATGACACCGTGGTTGATACAGACCCCAATTTCACCCATATCACCGAGTCGTGGATTCCCCAGGTCTTTTCACTTGACATGGGGAATTACTGGCAAGCACAGGGAATCACTCATACCGGGAAGAACTACTATCTTTTACCAAAACCAGCCGCGGGCACAGCATATTCGCAGCGTTTCAACCCCGCGTCGAAGTACTTCCAGTCATGGGTCGGCGTATATACCGTCAGTGATAATGACGGCAAAGTATACGGCATTTCCAACGGTGTGCTTGACAAAGACGCGGTCATACAGTTGGGTATCGCTGACCAGACCGGCTGGCTCAGGGACTTTACTAACATTCTGGCACCCCGTGTGCTTCTCGACGAAACCGTTCCGGTCACATCAGAAGCGGTCACCGTTGACGGAGAGCCGGGCTGGAAACTCTCCTGTCGCCTCATAACTCAGTCGGATGTCGGAAACGGAAACTATCAGGTTGACATTCCGGAACATCTCATTGTCCCTGCCACCTGCTGGAATACCGCAATTCAAAGCCATCAGGAAATAATGATGAACATCGTGTTGTATGTGTGGCACTCACCTGATAATGCCGAGCTCAACATGATCTACCTCACTGCCGCCGAATATTCCGACCTTGCAGGCACAACCCATAATTACCTTCCGGAAATACTTCCCGAACTGGAAGATATGGCACGGGGCATCACGGTACGGCATCAATAATGTCTATACGACTTTACAAGTAAAAAAACGATTCTCTGCATTATTTGCAAAGAATCGTTGTACCCTACATAAAACTGCGTTATTTATTAACGGCCTGCATTCCATGAATCGGTATGAATAAGTCCGCCATCGGTATATTCCCATGTGATTTCAGCGTAACGGAAGCTTACTTTTTCCATGTGAACATACTTTTCAAATTCTTTTGCCTTAACGTTGTACATAAGGGGCTCAACGGCCGACACTTTTACATCTTTAAGAGAATGGCTGAAATAAAGTACTTCATCACCCTTTTCGTCAATTCTGTACCAGTCAAGCTTCAGTGTCGGGAACGACTCACCATTACATACCGCTTTATAAAGCAGTGGTGATGACTTATCGAATGCTTTAACGATCTGGAATGCCTCGTGCTTTCTTACGCCTGTTAGTGCACCGGTATCCGGATCTGTTGGAATACGAACTTCATGATGAAACTCGATAACCTCAATACTACCTTCACGACCTTCAACAACTGAACCACCTTCAATTTTTCCACCCTGACCTTCAAGCCACATGTATGCTGGAATTGGCATAGCAATACTCCTTTAAATGAAACGGTTTATACATTTTACCTACATACAGTAAGTTTTTTAATTTGTCTCTCTGTCAAATTGCATTGTGTCATTTTCACTGACTGTATTATTTATAGCAATGGCCGTGCCAGCAATTCATTCCTGATTCTGATTTGTAATAAAACAATACAATACAACTCATAGTTTGCTGTTTTGCAATATGTTATAAGCTATGCTTAATGGTAAACGGTATTGATTACACCACTGAATTGAGTATGCAAAATGATAAGAAAGTGATATCTTTCTAATTTTAAGAAAATTTGTTTTTATTGTAAGAATCCATTAAAGGACTACAACTAATAATCGCACCTACGGAAAATATGAGTATATTTTTTGTGAACTATCAGAACAATCATGATAGTATTTTAATTGTAGACGTTATTTATGACGGACGTAGTTCCGGCGGGTATATAAGTTATTAACTTGTTGCAGAAGGTACTGTTATGGCTATGTATCCATTAATTGTAATCATGTCCGTTACCGCGCTTCTCAGTCTGTTTTTTCTGATTGCAACAGTGCGTACCCTGATAAAATTCAGAATCTTCAGAGTTATTCAAAATACGATTCTGGTACTCCTATTTTCCTCGCTTACCACAACCTGCGCCGTTCTCTGGGTTGCCAATCATGGTTATCGGTCACTCCTTCATGAGGAGTGTGCTGCAACAATCACCATTGAACCAGCAGGGAAACAGCGTTTTGTTGCCAGAGTAGTCTTTCCTGATGGAAAAACATCAGAGTATATTTGCGGAGGTGATCAGGTGTATGTGGATGCTCATATTCTGAAATGGCACCCCTGGTTTAATGTGCTCGGAATTCATACCGGTTACCAGCTTGAGCGAATCGGCGGGCGGTATATCTCTATCGATGATGAAAGAAATAAACCTCATACAATGCACGCTTTGTCTGAAAGCCGTACAATCGATATATATCGGCTCCGGATGCGATGGATGGCACTCAAGCCTGTGGTTGATGCAGAGTACGGTTCAGCGACATTCATTTCTGCGGATCATCACGCAGTATTCAAAGTAATGGTCTCTACCAGCGGGCTTCTTGTACGTAAAGAAGGAGAAGTACTCTGACAGATCCATCTGCCTTTACCTGCCATTTGGCAAATGCTATTTTATGAACTTTGATACTGAGTAATAAATCCATGAATTGTTAAACTATTACAAAGGAAATAACATGAAAAAAGTGATATGGATTGTGGTTGCATTCTCATTGGTTTTCTGTAACTGCGCATACTGGCGCACAATTGTTGGCGGGACTATCGGTGCAGGAGCTGGTGGAGCTATTGGCGGGGCTATCGGTAAGAAAGCAGGCAATACTGCTGCCGGTGCAATTATTGGCGCGGCAATTGGTGGAAGTGCAGGAGTTGCGATTGGTGCTTATATGGACAAACAGGCTGCTGAGATACGAAATGATATCAGGGATGCAAAAGTTGAACGTATCGGTGAAGGTATCAAGATCACTTTCAATTCAGGTATATTGTTTGATGTCAATTCTTCCGCACTCAAGCCGGTTTCACAGCAGAACATTAATCAGCTCGCAGTCGTACTTAACAAATATAAAGATACAGAGATTCTTATTGAAGGTCATACCGATTCAACCGGAGCCGAAGCTTATAATCAACAGCTTTCCGAATCCCGTGCGGAATCAGTTTCCCGTCAATTGAAATCACAGGGCGTTTCAGGAGGACGAACCACTACTGTTGGCTACGGTGAAAATCAACCTATTGCAGATAATGGCACGCTCGAAGGACGAACACTCAATCGTCGGGTTGAAGTTGCTATCTTTGCTAACAATAAACTCAAAAGAGCCGCAAAAGAAAATAAACAGTTGATGTAAGCAGGATCTACCCCATCCGAACACATCGTCAGGCAATGAAAATTGCCAAAATATCCCCTTCACCCGACAATTACCAAAATAGCAATAGCTAATTATTACTTTTTAACGTACAATAATTTTGTACACAGAATCGTTATTTTATTTAAAGGAGCCGTTTATCGTTTTTTAATACGTTTATACCTTATCACCACATTAAAAGGAGTACACTATGTCAAGAATTCAGCGCATTATGCCCAACCTCTGGTTTGACTGCAATGCAGAAGAAGCCGCATCTTACTATGTCTCGATTTTCGACAACTCCAGTATCAATCGTATAATTCGCTATGGAAAGGAAGGCTATGATAATCATGATAAAAAGGCCGGAACGGTCATGACCGTTGAATTTACGCTTGATGGGCTACAGTTTATTGGACTCAATGGTGGGCCAAATTTTCAATTTAATGAAGCAATTTCTTTAATTGTAAACTGCATCAATCAGGATGAAATTGATTACTATTGGGATAGACTCTCTGATGAGGGTGATTTGAATGCACAAAAATGCGGGTGGCTTAAGGATAAATATGGCGTTTCATGGCAGATAGTTCCTGTTGATCTTCATGATATGCTTAGTGATCCGGATACTGAAATGGTACATAATGTAATGAACGAACTTTTCAAAATGAAGAAAATTGACATCAAAACACTCAAAGAGGCTTATGAGTTGGTTGTTTAGACAGTAGACAGTAGACAGTAGACAGTAGACA
>CAYMGX010000194.1:0-5768 GCA_964390065.1 uncultured Fibrobacter sp.
CCCGTTTCATTAATTACTTTATGTGCAGCACTATACGCTACATGCCAGATTCGCGGATCACGGCGTTTCATTGATGCCGGAATGCAGGCGTTCCAGTCAGGTGTTATTGACGGCTGTACAAGTGATGATCCGGCGATGCCAAAATATGAACTCATTATACATCCGCCTTTGAAAAGATAACCGACGCATTGTTTCCGCCGAACCCGAACGAATTTTTTAGAACATGAGTAACCTTTTTGTATACAGCTTTGTTACCGGGTGCGATTCCAATTTCGTCATCAAGCTCCTCGAAGCCGGCAGTGGGTGGAATCACGTTATCATTGAGTGACATTACTCCGAACACTGCTTCGATAATTCCTGATGCAGCAAGGGTATGACCCAGTGTGCGTTTCATGGAACAGAATGATGGCAGAGTTCCAAGCACATTACGTATCGCCTTTATTTCCGATTTGTCATTATCCGGAGTTGCTGTCCCATGCGTTACTACAAGATCTATCGCAGATTTGTCAATCCCTGATTCGTTGAGGGCACCTTGCATTGATCTTATTGCCCCATCACCTTCTGGATGTGGAGCTGTCATGTGGAATGAATCTGCCGATGCACCCCATCCGTTAACAACTGCATGTACATTTTTGCATCTGCCACGATGAGCCCTGCCAATAAGCAGCATTGCCCCGGCACCTTCACCAAGACTGATACCTGCTCTTCTTTTGTCAAAGGGCCTGCATCCATTCTGGTCAAGCAGTGTGAGACTTCCGAAACCTCGTACCGTTAACAGTGATAATGCATCAGTACCAACAGCAAGTACGGCATCATAGATACCCTTATCAATCAACCGTTTTGCCATACCAATTGCATGAATCCCGGTTGAACATGCGGTTGACACAGTGTGAAAACCGATTGCGTTAATATCCCGGCAGAGCTCTGCTGAAATGACACACGGTTCATGCACTGCAAGATCGCGGCTGTTGATATTAAGCGAGGGGTCTTTTTTCAGGTGCTCATAAATCCGCTCGGTAACAGAAATCCCGCCGACTGTTGTCGCTGCTACAATACCGATTTTTAAGCCTGATTTATCGCAAAGTCCGCTCATTGCTTCAGAAACAGCAATACG
Source organism: uncultured Fibrobacter sp. (assembly GCA_964390065.1). Classification (GTDB taxonomy): domain Bacteria; phylum Fibrobacterota; class Chitinivibrionia; order Chitinivibrionales; family Chitinispirillaceae; genus JAAZBG01. The sequence continues at coordinate 1,115 of CAYMGX010000194.1, forward strand.
CGCAAGCGATAATGAACGGAATGAATTTGTAAAGTGGCTATCGACATCATCATTGACAACTGCACAAAGCGGTGTAATGTTAAGTCCTGATTCAAATCGTGTCAGCGGTTTAACGTTATCATCACCGCGCACAATCGATGAAAAGCCACTTTCACAATTTATTCCGGCGGCACATATCGTGCCCATACCTGCAATGTAAACAGGTGATCTCATGAATCAGTTTTTACTCTTGTTGTCGGTTATATACTGAGCCAATGATCGTAATGATGAAAATACTTTACGTCCAGCATTGACATCAGGAACGGTAACGCCATAATCCTTTTGAAGAATAACAAGAATTTCCAATGTGTCAATGGAGTCGAGGCCAAGCCCTTCACCGATAAGCGGCGCATCAGGATCAATATCGGCTGGTGCAATATCACTGAGTTTAAGCTGCGTAATCAACTTGGTCCTGAGTTCATCCATCAATTGTTCCATTAAAAGAATCCTTTGCAAAGATTGTTACCCACGCGGTGCAGCCACACTTGAGGGGTAATGCTATAAATTTCAAACTACCTCAAAATAATTCTCAGAACCCTTGTTCGTAAATGGAATTAATTGTTTATTTCGACCCCGGACTGCATCAACAACCCGGCTGCAAAATGCGTATTCTGTTGATGGAGCAGAGGATGTACTTATTGCATCCATTGAAATGACAAATGGTTGCGACTGTGTGTGCAAGGGTGAGGCCGACAGTAGCAGTGCGAATGCCGCATCATCCAGAAGGTCTCCCTGTTGTAGTTTTACCCTGTTTGATGGATCAATAGCCCAAACCGCGATGAAAAGTACAACTTTTGCCTTACGGAGGGTGAGCAGGTCAACTGCTGCGCCAAGAGCATCAAAAACAGGCGAATTACCACCGCAGAATACCCGGTCGGGACCTTTGAGTTTAAAGTATATCGCAATATCGGCTATTGTTGATGATGGCAGTGTTGCGCTAAAATACGCCGGGCTTGGCAGTGAACATGTAATTGATTCCATGAAAAACATGTCGGTTGTCAATGAGCCGTAAGGGACCGCGATGGATATGCCACTCATCTCCTGAGGAATCGTAGGAATATTTTCAAGGGCAAGTGATGCAGCGCTGAACGCAAGCTTATCCGGGAAATTGAGTTTCCCAAAGAGCGGCAGCGGTGTGGCGAGCGCCTGGTCACGTCGTATACTGTCAAGCGATTGCTGTGTCGTATCCCACTCTTTTTTAGTAAATAATGAGTAAATCCCGTCTCTGGTAACGGCACCACATCCGGAAACGAATAATTCTGCCATTATTGTACCTCCTTGATTATTACCGCGCTGTTAAGTCCACCGAATCCGGCAGCAAGGCACAGGAAATGGCCATTCCCGATTGTCTGGCATGATCCGCTGACCTTTACTGGTTCGTCAACGCCATGTTCAGAAAAGCCTATCGTTGGCGGGATTTTCTCCTGTTTAATAAATTCAGCACTCAGACAGATTTCAAGGAGTGAGCCGGCTCCACTGGTATGACCGATTGCACCTTTAAGTGATAGCGTTGGGGGTATATCCGCACCAAATGTACTAAATAATGCCTTTGCCTCCATTGCATCATTGTAGTTTGTCGCAGTACCATGACACTTCACAGCCGCAATCTGATCCGGAGTGATTTGTGCATCGTCAAGCGCAGAGGTTATTGCTCTGTAAAGACCATCACCGGTTCGTGACGGCCCCGTGCGGTGGTTGGCATCATTGGATGTTCCTGTACCGCTGATAACAACATCTCCCTTTAATGGATCCACAAGTGTAAGGTGTGCAAGTGCGGCTCCATCACCGAGGGTAAGACCGTTTCTTGATTTGTCAAAAGGACGTGCCGGTTCGGGGCTAAGTGCGTTAAGTGCATTGAAACCTTTAACCACAAATTCCGAAATAGTATCGAAACCGAAAATAAGTACATCGGTATATCGCCCGAGAGTAAGCTGCTCTTTTGCGTAGTCAACGGCGACAGCTCCGGATGCACAGGCGCTTGACATAACAATAGCGTGCGCCGGATTGATTGCAAGTGCTTTAACCGAGCGAATGCATTGCAGATATAGGAGTGATTCATTGATATCCTTTGATCTATTACCTTTGTAATATTGTTCCAGTGATGTCAATTCACCTTTTGCGGCAGCAAAGATAAAGAGTAAACGGTCACCATTACATTCCGGAGAAAATGAAAGTGCCTGAATAGCATTTTCGAGCGTGCACAAGCGGATATCATCAAATGATGCATGGGGAACATTAACCCCGTAACACGGGCCCGGCTTGAATGCACATAGTCCTTTGTAAAGCATGTCGCAGGTTTGATCAAGATTCCCTGCTGCGCTCAGGATGCTGTATTGTTTTAGAATGATTTGTTTTGACATAGTATGAAAGAGCCTCACCCCCCAGCCCCCTCTCCGCAGGCGGTAGAGGGGGAGTTTGGGATATAATCCACTACGTGGATACTTCTTACTCCCCCTCTATCACTTGTGGAGAGGGGGCCGGGGGGTGAGGCCCTTCTTAACTCCTTTACCGAACAAGAAACTCCCACAAAGGTCCCTGAATACCTTTAAGTCTGAGTTTTTTCATAATAGCAACTATTTCAGGTGGTGCATCATCGACCATCCAGTTGGGCATCTGCTCGTGGAATGACCGCAGTTGTGTGTTGATTTTTTCTTTTGTAATTGATGGAGCAATATAAAAAAAAGGTTCAAGAAGATTTGTGTCCGGTGTAATAATGTTTTCATCAAGAGCTCTTTTGTAAAGAGTCGTGTTAGGATACAGACGCATTCCCACGAATGGAAAAACGATCGTTTTTTTGAGCCGCTGAGAATTTACAAAAGATTCATTCAGTGTTACTTCTGTTTCGCCCGGACCTCCGCAGATCAGAAAGTGTGCATAGTTGATGTTATGGATTCTTGCCCATTCACTTGCGTTATAAATATCGTTAAATGTAAAGTCTTTACAGTATGAATCAAGAACACTGTCGCTGAAACTGTCAGTGCCAAACTCGATATGGGTCAGGCCTGCTTTTGCCAGAATCGCCACCATAGACTCATCAAGGTTGGATGGTTTAAGAAAACAGCTCCACTTGATCTGTGCATTACGGCTGATCAGTTCTTCACAAAATGCGTAAACGTGATCTTTACTTGTGTTAAATACCGAATCAACCATAAAAAAGTAGGTGTGGCCCCGTTTTTTCGATTCAAGGAGTTCATCGACAACGTTCTTTACAGGACGGTATCGCGGTACCCGTCCCTCAATGACCGGATATGTACAATAGCAGCATCTGCACGGGCAGCCGCGCTGTGACTGAATATTAATTACGCCGCTGCTTTCGCTATAGTACGATTCAAACGCAGGTTCACGAAGTGCATCGGGGATGCGATCGGGATCAATATTTTTGCATGGATTAAGCTGTATCCCTGAACTGTTTCTGAATACCAGACCGGGGATCGCAGTCAGATCATTATGAGAGAATGACACTTGTGAAAGTGTATCTAAAAGCATCACAAGCGATACTTCTCCTTCACTGACAATACCGTAATCAGCCCCTGTCAATTTGTAAAGATCCCCGGGAAACAGGGAAAATGCACTACCGCCGATAATTACCGGTGCCTTACAAACCGCACGTACCCGCAATGTTGTCTTTTCGAGTTCAGGAATGAAATACACCGGATTGTCGATACGGATGTCATCAATGTTACGCATGGACAAGCAAACAAAGTCCGGTTTATAATCGCTGATAGTTGCTTCAAGTTGCTGATCACTCACCCCAAGATCAAAGAAAACGACATCGTAGTTGCTTTGTGATAACGCTGCACCCAGATGCGAGATCCCGAGTGGATACACAGGGTAGGGGTAGACACATTTATTGATACTGACAAGAAGAACTTTTTTCAAAACGACTCAATTCCGTTAATACCAGCGTTTTTAGCAGTGAGTAGTGTGAGATCTGGTTTCTGGCATAAATAAGATGCTCTACCGTTGAACTACACCATAATCTGTTTATATGATCACGTTATTAAAAGTAATATTTTACACGATAAAAAATATTAAAAAAACGTGGAAAACATCGATCTGAGGTACTATTTTCTATGATCCGGATCAGCATGGCTGAATCGTCATAAATGATACGAATTGTTGATCCGCATGGTGAGGAATATTCAATAAAAGGAAGCAGCAGCATGATAACAAGACCTCAGGTGAAACTTACAGGTACAGATCTTACCGTTGAAGACATCGTTGCAATAGGGATTGGTGATAAAACAGTAACCATTGATAGTAATGCACTTGCCCGTTGTAAGGCATCAAGGGATTTTCTGGAAAACGAAGTCGCCCAAAAACGGATTATCTACGGTGTAAATACATCGTTCGGACCGATGTGTAACAAGATTATCAACGATAACGAGATTGAGGCGCTCCAGATCAATCTTATCAAAAGCCATGCTGCGGGTCTTGGTGATCCGCTGAAACCGTATATTGCTTTAGCGGTGATGGCGGTCAGGCTTAATACACTTGCCAAAGGTTTTTCCGGGGTGAGAATAAGTCTTCTGGAACATATTCGTGATATGATCAATGCCGGAATTGCTCCCTACATTCCTGAATGCGGCAGCGTGGGTGCATCAGGGGATCTTAT
>CAYMGX010000195.1:0-5759 GCA_964390065.1 uncultured Fibrobacter sp.
TTCTTCAGGATAGTTAATTTCTGATTATATAATATTTTTGATTAACCGTTTAATCGGCTGGTTTTATACCGTTTTGTAATTAGATATGTCAAGATTTACTTTTAAACGTTTAATCCAAGGCTTTACACCATGTTTAATCGCTTTAGTAATTGATGTGTAATATAGATGATTCTATGTATCATTGTTCTGGCGTGATGTTGTAATGTCAATTTATATGAGTTGACAAGCAAAAATTTACAACAGGTATGGTAGTTAAACGATTAATATTGGTAAACAGTGGTTTTTAAGCGTTTAAAAAAATTCCTTTCCAGTAAAGAACTGAAATTGTTGTGTTGACGGATGTCGCAGATAAGTTGACAATAAGAGCTGATTATGTTGTGTCAATCTGGGCTGTAAATGATTGTTTGACAAGGCACTATCGGAAACAGGCTGTTTTTTAAAAAAAATCCACATAATTTTATATGTTTTTACGTAAAAAACTCTTATTTTATTGACAAGTGAGGTTACACAAAATAATGCTGATGTAAACAGTGGGGACTTTAAAAAGGATTTAAAGTTATGGCGGTAGCTTTTTTTGATCTTGACAAAACTATATGTTCTGTTCCTACAGAGCAGCAGATAACCAAACAAATGTGGAAGGTCGGTAAAATTGGTATTCGAACGGTATTGAGAGTGTTCTGGGGGTTTTTTCAGTATAATTTTCATCTGGTTACAGACTATGCTCATCTGAAAAAAAAACTTGTGAATGCCACAATGAAAGACATGAATGTCAGGGATTTCAGTGAACAGTTTGACAACCTTTATGATAATGAACTGAAAAGCAAAATATTTCCTGAAGTTATGTTACAGATCGAGGAACACAAACGTAACAACCATAAGGTTGTAATTGTTTCGACTGCTATTGATCAAATCGTTTCAAAATTTGCACGCGAACTTGGTGCTGACTACCATTATTCAACGAAGCTTGAGGTGGATAATCACTGCTTTACCGGTAATGTTATCGGAGATGTATACCACGGGGAAACCAAAAAGCAGGCAGTGCTTCAATATTGCGAGAAACACAATATAGACCCTAAGGCCTGTTATGCCTATGGTGATTATTTTGAGGATCGAAAAATGCTTGAAGCGGTTGGAAATCCGGTGGCAATTAATCCGGATAAACGACTTCTTAAAGTCGCGCTGAATCGTAAATGGAAAGTAATTGACGCATTTATTGCAGCTTAATTTCGCATTTCGTATATAACCGCGATAGCGTCAATTAACCATTGCGGATCTTTGTAACTGTGATAACGTTTTGAGTTGATAAAAAATGTTGGTGTTACTTCAACACCATTTCGCATTCCCTCATCCCTGCTTTTTAAAAGAAATGCACGTGTAGTGCTGTCCTTAAGAGCAGCTGTAAATGCGGGCATGTCAAGGTCAATACTGTCGGCGATTGCGAGCAGATCCCTTTCTGTAAATCTATTCTTTATCTGCGCGAGTGCATCGGAGTAGGTTTTAAAATGATTCTGTCTGAACGCTGCCATTTTTGCCATATCACCAATTCCTGCCGAAAACGGCTTAATCACAAGAATCGCCCTGTTTTTCAGTGATCCGTCCAGAATTGAATCTTCTATTGCACGCACAATCACTTTACAGAGATTACAGGTGGATGATGCATATACGGTTATTACAACCGGATTTTTCGGATCACCAAAACGAGGGAAGCCCGTTGTGTCAATCGATACAGTATCTGATAATGTAAAGAAATCATAACGTATCTGAAGTTGCTTGCGGACAAAATCCTGTGTTGAGTCCTTAAGTGCCAGCCATGCTGCAAAATTGTAAAGCCGTTGTGCCATGATACATGGACTGCCCTTTTTTATGAGGTCAAGCAGTGTTCCCCTGCATGTTTTGCTTATTGTAAAGTCTGATGCAATGGCGGTTAGTTTCTTTTGCTGTTGTTTATTTAAACTGTCAGGATAGTAATCATCGCTTGCCTGTACTTGTGCTGCGAGTAATGATATCACTGCAATGATCTGTGTATACCTGTAAAAAGATATGCATCTGGTTAAACGCATGGGGTTGGCCTCCAATAAGATGATCTGCATAAAACGGTAGTGCATCAGTAACTGTTACACATCAGAACACTACCATGGAATATACCTTTGATGCAGGCAAATTAGAAAGTGAGGCGTGAAAACATTGAGGAGTACTTTCTGGGAGTATCCATAATTTCTATGTTTTTATCACCCATAATTTTGGAAAAAGTATTATATTAACTAAATTGATCAACAATAAGTGAACTAAATGCCTGTGAGGTGGTGTGTTATGAAACTTTCGACTAAATCCCGTTATGGGCTTCGCGCTGCAATTGAAATAGCCAAGACATTTGGAGACCCTGCACCTGCAAAACGCAAAGATATTGCTGCCAGTCAAAATATCAGCGATTCGTACCTTGAGAATATACTGATCGTGTTAAAAAATAATCGGATTGTTGAAACCACGCGTGGTGCAAACGGCGGTTATGTACTATGCCGGGAGCCGGTAATGATTACCGTGTATGATGTGGTGACAGCACTTGAGGGACCGTTGGATCTTGTTGATTGTGTTGGTAATTCAAGCGTTTGTGCGTCAACACCGACCTGCGCAGCACATACTGTGTGGAAAGAGCTTGCTGATCAGTGGAAAAAAACGCTTCAGGGAGTAACATTAAAAGATATGCTTGATAGGGAAAGTGCGCTTGGAGCCCATAATTATTCGATTTAAACCGGGTACAAGCAGTTTTTATACACTGAATTTTAAAATATTAAAAAAACTTCCGTCATTATTACTTTTGAAATGATGTATTTTTCTGATGATCTTTGGACTTACCTGTAACTATTGGTTACAGGTAGTGCGATAACATCCAGCTGTTTATGCTGGTCCGAAAAAATGCGCAGCGGTAAAAATCGTGTTACGGTAATGACCATATAGTGCACTTTCGGGCTATAGATGGATGTCTGAATAAGTATTTCTGATTTGCTGAGTGCGTTTTATAAAGAAGGAGCAGCGCAGAAGAAATGACAATTGTTCTTCCAAAGGATTATCATGCTTTAAGTGCTTTGGAGAAAAGCAAAGTAACGTGCATAACAACTGACGAGGCGTTGAAAAAGGATATTCGTGCACTGCGCATTGGAATACTTAACATAATGCCAAAAGCTGAAACATATGAGTTCAGGTTGCTTCAACCGCTTGGACGTTCGGTAATGCAGATTGAGCCAGTGTGGATAAAGCTTAAGACACATAAATACCAGAGCAGTGACCAGAATCATCTTGATAAAATGTATATCCCTTTTGAAGAGGCGGTTGCAAAAGAACCGCTTGATGGCCTTATTGTGACCGGGGCTCCTGTTGAAGAAATACCGTTCGAAGAGGTAATTTACTGGGAGGAAATCAAGCGCATATTGAAATATGCACATCACAATGTGGCATCAACGCTTGGCATATGCTGGGGCGGTCTGGCACTTGCAATGTATCTCGGCGTTGACAAAGTGGTATACCCTGAAAAGCTGTTTGGTGTCTACGAAACAAAAAATCTTGAGCGGGAACATCCGATTACCGGTGAAATGGATGATGTTTTCTGGTGTGCACAAAGCAGACATGCTGGAATCCCCGATGAAATCCTTGAGGAAGAAGCAAAAAAAGGTTCAATACGGTTGCTTGCTCATGCAAAAGATGCCGGGTATACAATCTTTGAAAGTAGTGATCACCGGTTCCTTATTCATCTTGGACATCCGGAATATGAGCCCCGACGCCTTATTGAAGAATATCAGCGTGATGTTGCAAAAGGACGCATTGATGTCCCTCCGCCACTGAATCTTGATCTTGACAATCCAATAAATACATGGCGTTCACACAGAAATGAGCTCTTTACACAGTGGATTAAATACGTTTATGAAACGACAAGCTACTGAAAAGGTATTTGAGCCGTATGAATTTTAATGAATGGATGAACTCGCGTCTGCCTGTTATCGTCGATAAGCTTGAGGAAGGCATACTCTTAAATTCTGATATACACAATAATGAAGGGCTCGATCTTACAGGTCGTAATGATATTTACGAAATACTTGACAATTTGCTTGCTGTGCTTTTCCCGAGCTGCTTCAGCAAGGAAAGCTTTGATAAACAGGAAACAGGCTTTTTCCTGAGTGACTCGTTACGTCATATCAGTTTTAAACTGAACAAGCACATTCGTGATGTTTTTAAATACCGATGTAAAAAAACAAACTGTGAGGCCTGTAATTGCAATGAACGCGCTAATGATGCTCTGATGCAGCTTGTTGAATCGTTACCGTCAATTCGCGCTATACTGATGGAAGATATTCAGTCTGCCTTTGATGGTGATCCGGCGGCACAGTTCATTGACGAGATCATATTAAGCTATCCATGCATTGAAGCAATTGCAACCTATCGCATTGCGCATTTGCTGTATTCTATTGATGTACCGATAATTCCACGTGTAATGTCAGAACGTGCACATTCAAGAACCGGAATTGATATTCATCCTGGTGCGAAAATCGGACCGCGTTTTTTTATTGATCACGGAACCGGTGTTGTTATCGGTGAAACCAGTACAATCGGAAGAAATGTAAAGCTCTATCAGGGTGTCACATTAGGGGCGCTTTCCGTTGTTGATAAAGATGGAAATCTTAAAAAAGGCGAGAAACGTCATCCTGATATCGGTGATAATGTTGTCATTTATGCAAATGCAACGATCCTTGGCGGTGAGACCGTGATCGGGAGTAATTCAATCATTGGTGGAAACACCTGGATTATCAAGAGTGTTCCTCCCGGATCGAAAATTTATAATAAGGATAAATAATAGGGTAACAGATTGATGATTATTCAAGTAAATGGTGAAAATAAACAGGTCGCAGATCACATCACTGTTGGCGATTTGCTCAGAAGTAATGTGCTTGATCCTGCGAAAGTCGTTGTAGAAGTAAATTTGCAAATAGTCAAGCGTGATGCGTTTGATTCCAGCCTGCTTCACGATAATGACAAAGTGGAGATCCTGCGGTTTGTTGGTGGAGGTTGAAAGATGAATGACGAGCTGGTAATCGCCGGAAAATCCATTCGGTCACGATTAATAACAGGCAGTGGAAAATACAGTGATGACAGAATTATAAAAGATGTGCTTGATGCCGCTGAGTGTGATATTATCACCGTGGCGCTGCGCAGAATTGATTTTGACAGACCGGAAGAATCAGTTGTAAATTATATACCGGAGAATAAAATACTGCTTCCAAATACCAGTGGTGCAAGGACTGCCGAGGAAGCCGTTCGTATTGCACGGTTATCACGGGAACTGGGTATTGGAAACTGGATCAAAATAGAGGTAATCAAGGATCAGAAATTTTTGCTTCCTGATAATTTTGAGACATTGAAGGCTACTGAAATTCTTGCAAAAGATGGTTTTGTAGTTCTTCCGTATATGAACCCTGATCTGGGAACTGCCAAACGTCTTGTTGATGCCGGTGCGGCAGCGGTGATGCCGCTTGGGGCACCGATTGGAACTAATCGCGGTTTACGAACAAAAGAGATGATAGAAATTCTTATCTCCGAAATTGAACTTCCTGTTATTGTTGATGCAGGAATAGGGTTGCCATCACATGCCACCGAAGCAATGGAAATGGGTGCATCAGCAATACTTTTAAATACCGCTATTGCGTCAAGTGAAAACCCGGTACAGATGGCACGGGCGTTTCGTCTTGCTGTTGAAGCCGGCCGTCTTGCAT
>CAYMGX010000196.1:0-5739 GCA_964390065.1 uncultured Fibrobacter sp.
TTTTCTCAGGATCCTGAGGATGAAATACCGGTTGAGCCATTTTTCGATTCAGATGAACCAAGTGAGTTTTATGTCAGATTCAGGATTGGTGAAATTGAATATATTTATGAACTTGCAGTTACCAAAAAAGAGGTTGTATCAGAGAAGATCTTTAAGAAAGAAAAAAGGAAAGTACTGATACTTGATAGAGAGAGGCTTAAAACAAACAAAACGTTGACATCAGAGAAGGTAAATGTGTCAGAAAGGAAAAATGCATCTGTTATTTCAGTGGCAAAACAGTATGTTTTAAAGGAATTCGAACCATTTTATGATTTTTTTAAAAATATCAGGACAAATGTGAATTTTTTTGGATTGAGAGATGATCCGTGGCGACGAGTTAACGTAAGCTGTAAACTGTACCTGGAAAATCCTTCGATATTTACATTAGTTAAAGAATATCTTTTGAAATTTGATACAGGTATTTCAGATATTGAAATTCAAGTTGATAAAAATGCAAAAACCAGTGATATATGGTATCCTGTTTTTTATTCTGCAGTAGATGGTGCTTTGAAAAAACTTGAGTATCGGTCGCAGTCCCGGGGAACACAAATATTATTTGACCTGCTTCTTATTTATTTCCAATCTCTTGAAAATGGTAGTGTTCTGGTGCTGGATGAATTTGATGTTTATCTGCATCCTGATATATTACCTCATCTTGTAAAACTATTTCTTGAAGATACAAATAAGAAAAACGCGCAACTGATATTTTCAACACATAACAATGAAATTATTGATTATATGGGAAAATACAGGACCGTTATATGTAATAAAGTAAATGGTGAATGTTTTGCGTACAGGCTTGATGAAATTAAAACAGGCCTTTTACGGAATGACAGGCCGATTCTGCCAATTTACAAAACCGGACGTCTTGGAGGTATACCAAGAATATGAAACAGAATCGGGTGAAAGATGCGTTCCTTAAAACAATTCCTGAGTTCACAATTGAATTATCAAAAAAGAAATTCGAGAAGATTGCGTTCAGTCTTCAATTTTTTGATAATTCACAATCTGCAGGACAACATTTTAACGAGTGGACTCACGACCATCTTGTAAAATTATTGGAAAAACTAAAGCAGTATTGTGCAGAAGACTTCGAGCACTGGAAAAAAATGAGAATCGGGAGCGGTAAAAACCATGTACTTGAAATATATGGAAATTTCCCAAATAATTCTGATTTTAGTTTTCCATCACATGTTCCTGTTGATGTTAAATGGGGTAGATTCAGATTAGAAGGTGATATGCGGTTAGTGGGTTTTATTATAGATGGTGATTCTTGTAAAGCAAATCAAATCAGCCCTAATGTTTTCTATATAGTCTTTCTTGATGCATTTCATCGATTTTATAAAGTAAAGTAGTCTCAATTATCATTGCATACATCTCTAAGATTAATAATTAAAATGCTTCTGACGGAAGTGCATTCACTGCCTCAGGCACAAAATACTCAACAGATTTGAATTCATGTCCTTGCTGTTTTATCCCTTTAATCCATTCACGAAGATGATTTACTGTATGCTCCTGCGCATCATGAAAAAGGATAATTCCACCCTTGGATTTACAGATATTCGCTAAAAGGGTTGGAAATAAATTATCATGTGCTTCTTTATCCCAGTCTTTGGAATCGATATCCCAGAGTACGTGTGTGAATCCTGCCATCTTTACAGTATTCATTACCATGCTATTCTTTGATTGTACTATAGGATCATCTGATGGGATAGCACCACCGCCATAGGGGAGGCGTAAAATTGGCGAAAGATACTCTTTTAAAAGGCTGTTTGGTTTCATGATATTGTCGCGAACTTCAGTCTCAGCATAGTCCGGATGGTTTATGTGGGAATAGGTATGCGATCCGATGGTATGTCCTTCGTTTTTTGCGCGATCAAGAATGTTATAAAATGGCAACGTTTTTACATTCGCTTTACCGCCATCAAAGTGTTCCCCCAAAACGAAAAATGTTGCTTGTATATCTTCTTCTTTAAGGATATCCAAAACCTTTGGTGTAAGGGTTATGTGGGGACCATCATCAAAGGTTAGATGAACAGGGTATTGTGCAGAATCACCTGTTTGTGGGTTAATTTCTGGTTCGTCTGATGAAATACGAGCGGTGGATGTGTCTTGACTGTTGTACTTGTTCATTATTTGATACCTTTATGTTGAGTAGATGTCAGTGTCGCAAATTTCGAATCTGACAATTAGAGCTGATGATTGATATCACTCAAGTAACTTATCAAACTTATTCCGTTCTTTCTCTTTTTCATCAGGAATCACTTCAAAGAGTGTTCCATTTTTGAAAGCTTCCTTTTGTTCGTGAGAGAGGAGCATAATTGCATCACCATTGGTAATAAAATCCTCATCTGTCGGGGTCGGGCGGTCCGGGAACAGAAACGTATAGATTTCGCACATTGTCTGATCCCGTTCTGTTTCCTTTTGTATCTCCTTTGACCATATCACCACGCTGCAATCCTGTCCGGCACTGTTAGTGTAGAAATACCCGGCCCGTACAATCCACTTTTCCTGCGGGTTTGCATCGGTAACACCGAGCCGTACCGCGCTGATACCGATATTGTCAATAGAAGTTTCCTGTGTTGCTTTCTTTCCAAATATGGTTCGTCGCGTTACTCGGATAGTACGTTTTGCAATATCTATTTCAGTAATTATTGTAAAGAGGCCCAATACAACCATTGATAGAGTAACACCAGATAAAAACAACATAAATATCAGTGCACCAATGAATAGCGATAGAGAGCCATCTTTAATTGCATCAACCATTTCAACTATAAAACAAGGGATAATAAGCAAGAACAGAAAACCACCGGTGATAGCGAATGGAAGCTGTCGTTGATATGTGATATAGGTATTGTTGTTATTTTTCTTAAAAGCTTTTTCTATTAATAAACTCATCGTAAATGCCTTATTGTAAAATTAGTTTGACCGACTGACCATAATGTTTCTCTGCAACAATTTTCTTATTATCATCAGGTAAAACAAGGACACCATCGCCCTAACCAGCTAAATATTGGACCAGTTTTATTTACTGCCTGGAATCACTCAAGCAGTTTGTCAAACTTACTTTCAACAGCAATCTGTTCATCAGATTTTTTCTGGAATGGATACCAGTTTGGAAATTCTTTCATCTGGGCATCGGTAAATAAAAAGACAACGTCGCCGTTTGTGATAAAATTATTTTCAGGAACCGGTTTTATATCAGGGTTGAAAAAGCTGAAGAGTTCAAACATTAATTGATTTCGTTCATCTACTTTTGACACTTCTCTTGACCACAGCAGTTCACTAATGTAGCTCTCATTTTCCTTGTTTTCCAGATAGATCCCTGCACGAACAATCCATACATCTACAGGATTGGCATCAGTTACACCCATGCGTAAAGCGGATATTTGAACATTGTCAAGAGATGTTTCAAGCTTTGCGGATTTTCCAAATATGTTTCTCTTTGTAATCTGTAAAAATCTTTTTTTTATGTCAATTTCGGTAATACGCCATATTGAACCCATATATACAAACAGAAATCCAAAACCGAATGTTAGTATATCAATAATAGTTGAAAGTATTATTCCAAAACAATCTAACTTAATATATGAATCATAAGTAAATGGAATAACGAATGGTGACGAAATTGCTAAAAAAATTAATCCAGAAATCAATGCATCAAGTTTCATATGAAAAATGCGATAGGTTCCATTTTTAGTAACTTTGAAAGTATCAGTAATAGAATATCTCATAATGTAAATCTACCTTTAAATAATTCTGCTTGTTTCACGTTGTGTACTATACTTTTCTGTAAACAGCTTTTTATGTTGATCCGGCAGCATGATTACGGTATCACCTTCAAGATCAATACTTATTGAAATACTCATATAATCTGGTCGAGGAGTTGCTCCAACGAGCTTAAAATAGGGGCAGGAATCAAGAAATCTATGTAAATCCGGTGTAAACTGAGCAAGGCTAACATGTACTTCAACTCCACCACTTTGTGATTTTACTATTTTACAATTGGAATCATTTAATACATGCAACTGTTTGTATGAGGTTGTTTCTGTAGATGTTCCATCACTACTTCGAGGTACTCCATAGACAATTTCATGAATAGTAATAACCGTGTCCGGTTCAATCCTATTCAGATGTATAACGGCAGAATTTGATTCCATATTAATGTTTACTTTAAAACTGTTTAGAATTCGTAATGTTTTTACATAGAATTTTGTAAGCTCATCAATACTCATTGCGTCAACAGTATTTATCGGATTTGTTCCCCATGGTGTTGCAAGTATGATATTTTCAAGCTCAGTATTTGTTAAATGTTGTGCCATGCAGGATGCACCTGTAGCCATTGTTGTTCCAATAACTGCAAGTAGTAGTCCAGGCGGGACACCAACTCCGGTTGCACTTGCTGCAGCAGATGCTGCAAAAAACGATGCCGCAAGGATTCCGTACCCTGCAACTGCAGCAGCATATCCAAATCCAGCTATTTTACTCATTGTTGCAGCATCCCAGTCGTATGTAAGTGCTAATTTTGCCCCTTTTTGAAAAGCGTTAATACTGTCCAATATAGATGTAAATGTACTTACTATTGCAATAGGCCCAGAACCAACCTTTACCCACTGATCTGCATATCGTAGTTTTATAAGTTCACATTTTGCTAAATATGCAACAAGTTTCGAGACACATGTTACATAATCCATAGAGTTTGCTTTGCCCGATTGTTGTTTATCGTACAGCTCCTGAATATTATAAAACAGAGCAAGCCCTTCCAGGCCAAGAAGAATTTTTTTAAATACCGGACTTTTTAAAAATGCTGCCGCTTTAGTGTTCGGACCCGAATCCTTTGGTGGGTCGATATTGATTCTCCAGAAACTAAATTTGTCAGTCGATCCAAATATTTGCTTGAATGATCTTAAAGGTGTAGCAGGATCTGCTGAAAATTTTGAAAATGTGAAACCAAATTCCTTTGCTGTTGTTTTAAAGGTATTTTTAAGCATTACGAGTAGTTGTTCTGGTTTGTAAACTCCCCATCCACCTTTTGCTGCTTCAATACAAATTTTTGCAAATCCATCACTAACTTTTCGGATGTTTTGGTATATTTTACTACCCTTCATACCTGTTCTGTGATCTGAAACATCCTGCGACGATTGAACATCCCATAGATCATTATTTAGAAGCAATAGATTTTGCAGCCAGGTATGCTTTTCTTTTGATGTAACATGAGGAAGAAGACTTTGTATAAGGTTTGCACCTTCTTTAAAACGACAGATATTCTCAATGATATTGCCTATGCGATTTTCAAAGTGGTAAAACGAATCCGGTTGATTGTCTCCTGCAACAATCGTTGAATTGTAATCAATGCAGGTTTCTACAAAAACCGGTGTTGCTATGAACGTACAAAGCAGTTTAACTTTACGGGAAATGTCTTCTGTAATATTTTCTGTTTCTTTATCATAGGCTTTAATCAGCTCGTATAAATCCATATATTTTCCTGGTGCAAGATGCTTCTTATAATCAGGAATTGCGTCAAGTATCAGTAATAGAATAGCTCCATATTCATGAACTAATTTTTTCTTTTTCTTCGCTTTATCAGTAATCAATCCACTTGCACATCTTGACTCTTCCCAATCTGCATACAGTTCATCAACACTTTCTCTCAGCAATTCCGCACGAAGCAGCGGGTTTACAATAAATATCAACTCTCTA
>CAYMGX010000197.1:0-2589 GCA_964390065.1 uncultured Fibrobacter sp.
ATCCTTAAGCGGCAGACCATAACGCGCAGATACCTCACGGGCTACACCGAGAATACTGAGACAATCTCCCCTATCCGGTGTAATCTCGATTTCGATAACAGCATCTTCCGGATAGTAAAGCGACAGGTCTTTCCCGATCTCAAAGCTCTCCGGATTTTCCATTATACCGCTGTTATCCTCGCTGATCCCCAGCTCTTTTGCAGAACAGAGCATTCCGAACGATTCCACACCACGGAGTTTTGATTTCTTAATAATAAAATCAGGAGCGATTACAGTTCCTTCAGTTGCAAGCGAAACGATAAGACCCGGGCGGACATTTGGTGCGCCACAGACGATCTGAAGCGGTTCCCCACTTCCCGCATCTACTTTACAGACAGTAAGTTTATCTGCATTGGGATGCTTCTCTGTCGCAAGTACCTTAGCAACCCTGACACCATCAGGAATTCTGAATTTCTCTATTGATGCAACCTCAAGACCCGCTCCCGTAAGAGCATCAGCAAGCTCCTCGGCAGGTACATTAATATCAACGAAATCTTTAAGCCAACTGTATACGATTTTCATACTACAACTCTTGGATTATTATGTGTATTATACCCTTTTGTAAGGATACATTATTTTCAAATTAATTAGTATATTCAGCCATATTTTATATGGCCTTCAACCTGATATGACTATTTATGACAAATATGACAGATTATATCTACTGTTCAACACGATAAAATAGATGTTTTTAAAACATTATCGTTGTCAACCGGCATGGCCGTTACATTTTATTAACTATTTGTAAACAGAGATCCGGTAGTATTAAAACTGCTTCAGAAAACGCATATCGTTTTCGTAGAAAAGCCGTATGTCGTCAATACCGTATTTAAGAAGAGCGATACGTTCAATGCCGATACCAAATGCAAATCCGGTGTATTTTTCGCTGTCAATACCAACACTCTTAAAAACGTTAGGATGAACCATACCGGCACCAAGTACCTCAAGCCATCCGCTCTGTTTACAAATGCTGCAACCGTTACCTTTGCAAAGGAAGCACTCAACGTCAATCTCAACGCTGGGCTCAGTGAAGGGAAAAAAGCTGGGGCGAATTTTGATTTTTGTTTTCTCATCGAAAAATCTTCTCGAAAACGCAAGCAGCGTTCCCTTCAGATCTGCAAAGCTCACGTTTTCATCAACATAAAGCCCCTCAAGCTGATGAAAAAGGCAATAACTGCGTGCACTGATCTCCTCATTACGATACACACGTCCAGGCATAATCGAACGGATCGGAGGCTTCTGATTTTCCATCACACGGATCTGTACCGGTGATGTATGCGTGCGGAGCAGTTCTTTTGCAGTAACATAAAAAGTATCCTGCATATCACGTGCAGGATGATGAGGCGGTGTATTAAGCGCCTCGAAATTGTAGTAATCGGTCTCTACTTCCGGACCATACGCAACAGTAAATCCCATACTTAAGAAAATATCACGAATCTCGTTCCTGATATTCATAAGTGGATGCAGTGAACCTGCAGCAAAGGGGAAGCCTGGGAGTGTCGGGTCAAACGAGTTGTCAACCGGGACATCACTTCCCTTTTGCGAATGTAACAGATTGAATTTTTCCTCAATCTGCATACGAAGTTCATTTGCACCAGCACCAAACTGCTTGCGCTGATCTTCAGGAATATCCTTTACAGATTTAAGTAACTCACGGAGAATGCCCTTTTTGCCAAGGTACTTGACACGAAAGTTTTCAGCCGATGTTTCATCGTTGACAGAAGCAAGCTCTGCTTCTGCCTCTTTACGAATCTGTTCGAGATATTCCGGAGAACCACTACTCATACCGTATCCTTATGCTTTTACTGTATCAATTAACTTCTTGAATGCATCGGGTTCATGAAGAGCAATATGTGCGAGGCTCTTTCTGTCAAGCTCAATGCCTTTTACCTTAAGAAGATTGATAAATGAGTTATACTTCAGCCCGTGTTCACGAACTGCAGCATTAATACGCATAATCCACAGAGTGCGGAAGTTGCGTTTTTTCGCGCGGCGATCGCGAAATGCATAGTTACCACTGCGGTAGGACGTATCTTTTGCAATGGTATAACAATTACCACGACGATTGTAATAACCCTTAGTGGTCTTTAGTAATCTTTTACGCTTCGCACGTGATGCGACCCGGTTCTTCGCCCTTGGCATGACAAACTCCTTTATAAGTAATAATAATAACCAAACATTGCACAGGCAATCTGCTTAAACAGCAATCATTGCACGGAACTTCTTCTCTAAACCTTTGAAAACAAGTGTACCCTGTCGCAGATGACGTTTTCTTTTTCTGGTCTTTAGAGTAGGATTGTGGCTCGTAAATGCCTTACCACGTTTAACATGACCGTTTGCAGTCATTGCAAAACGTTTTTTAGCACAGCTGCGGCTTTTCATTTTAGGCATGGAAACTGATCTCCCGTTTTATATGAACATACATTTTTATTTTTCTGAATCGTCAGTATCAACGACATCCTCCACGAAATCGCCCTCAATGAGCTTTTTCTTTTCGTGTTCCATTTTCTTGAGAACTTCTTTAATTTTCAATTTATCAGGTACAAAAAT
>CAYMGX010000197.1:2689-5702 GCA_964390065.1 uncultured Fibrobacter sp.
TCCATAATACGACAAACCGGAGGATCTGCAGTCGGCGCGATTTCAACAAGATCAAGTGACGCAGCCTCAGCTCGTGCAAGTGCATCGCTGACTGTCATTATTCCAACAGGTTCCCCGTTGTCATCAATTACCCTAATTCTCGGTGAACGGATCTCAGTATTGATCCGCGTATCATCTCTTGTTTGTTGTGGCCGAAACTTGCTGTTAATAACTTCCTCCTAAGATTTAAAGACCGTTATGACCCGGTACATTTTCACTCCTGAGTTTACTGATGAACTCATCAAGTGTGATAGAACCAAGATCACCTTTTCCATGACGACGCAGAGAAACAGCATTGCTTTCAAGCTCTTTCTCACCAATAATTGCCATATATGGAATTTTTTTAACTTCTGATTCACGAATTTTGTAATTAACTTTCTCACTGCGGTCATCAATTTCAACCCTGATCCCTGAGTCCCGCAGCTTCTCTGCAACAACCTTGCAATGATCAAGAAACCGGTCTGCTATTGGCAGTATTTTTACCTGAACCGGTGCGAGCCATAATGGAAGTGCACCACCATAATTTTCAAGCAGGATACCGATAAAACGCTCAATTGATCCAAGCAGTGCACGATGAATCATGACCGGACGCTGCTTTGTTCCATCAGCCGCAGCATATTCGATCCCGAAACGTTCCGGCATGCTAAAATCAAGCTGAATCGTTCCACACTGCCAGCTACGTTTAATGACATCCTGAATATGAAAATCGATCTTCGGACCGTAAAATGCACCATCACCGGGATTTAACTGATACTTGATCTTTTCGCGCTCAAGAACATTTTTAAGTGCTGTTTCAGCCTTGTCCCACATCTCCAGAGAACCAATATATTTCTCAGGACGGGTCGAAAGCTCCATTTTATAATTTTCAAAACCAAATGTTTTGTAAATTTTCATGATAAAGGCTATAACAACGGCAATCTGTTCTTCAATCTGCTCAGGCAGACAGAAAATATGCGCATCATCCTGAGTAAACTGACGAACCCTGAAAAGCCCATGCAATGCACTTGCTTTTTCATGACGATGCACCAGACCGAACTCACACATCTTTATCGGAAATTCACGATATGAGTGAGGTGTCGAACTGTATACAAGAAGTCCGCCGGGACAGTTCATCGGCTTTACAGCATGAATCGATTCATCGATAGTCGTGAAATACATGTTTTCACGGTATTTATCCCAGTGGCCGCTTTTATGCCAGAGCTCTTCATTAAGAATAACCGGCGTTTTAACTTCCTGATATCCGGCTTTAATATGCTCTCTGCGACAATAGTCGAGTATCGTATTGTAAAGAACCATACCGTTTGCATGCCAGAAGGGAAATCCAACACCCTCCTGATGAAACGAGAACAGTTCAAGTTCTTTTCCAAGACGGCGATGATCGCGCTTTAAAGCTTCCTCAAGCATTGTCACATGCTCATCAAGCATTGACTGTTTCGGAAATGATATTCCATAAATACGCTGAAGCATCTTGTTTTTCTCACTGCCGCGCCAGTAGGCACCTGCAATGGAAAACAGCTTTATCGCTTTGACAAGACCGGTATTAGGAAGATGAGGACCGCGACAGAGATCCTTCCACTCACCTTGTGTATAAAAAGAGGGATTACCTTCAATATCAGAAAGCAATTCCACCTTGTAAATCTCTTTTTTTGATTCGAAATAAGCGCGTGCATCAGCAGCACTCATTTCACTTCTGACAACATCAATCTTACGTGATGCGACCTCTTTTGCTTTCGCCTCGATCTTTACGAGATCTTCAGGAGTAAACGGCGTTTCAACATCAAAATCATAATAGAATCCGCTGTCAATAGCTGGGCCAATTGCAAGCTTTGCTGACGGAAACAGTTCCTGAACCGCCTGAGCGAGAATATGCGATGATGAATGCCAGAAAACCGATTTTCCATCCGGAGAATCGAAGGTGACTATTTCAACCTGATCATTTTCCTGTAATGGACGGGTTATATCAACCAGTGCGCCATTGACTTTTGCAGCAACAGCGGCTTGTGCAAGTTTAGGACTCAATGATTTTGCAAGATCAAGTGATGTTGCACCTGCATTAAGCTCTTTAACACTGCCATCCGGTAATCTGATATTCATAAGCATAACCTGGTACAAAGTACCTTTTATAAATAGTACAAGCCACCTTCCACCCCCCAATATATTGAAGAAGAACGGAACGAGGCATAAAAATGGGCGTTACTGGGCTCGAACCAGTGACCCCTACCATGTCAAGGTAGTACTCTAACCAACTGAGCTAAACGCCCGAACATCTCTTATTGTGATCACCCGCTACAATCGCATGATTTAAAACGAGTTGAAAATTCCTGACAGGAAAGTATCCACAATCAGAAGACATATAAAATATGTATTCGGCAGCCTGAAGTCAACCAAAAGTTGTGATTTTTTTGTGAGAGTTTTTTTGGTAGCAAGGGGCACGTAGCAGGTGGTAAGTATGAAAATCAGCATATCCAATACTGAAGTTTTTCGGCTTTAATGATTTATGTTCTGCTACAATTCTTATCTTGATTCGAATTTTTAATCAATGATGTTCGACCGAACCTAAAAGTCATAATTACTCTTGATCTGCTTTAAAATATTTAATATTTTGACCACTGTCACCTTAAAATTTTATGTTTTATTTGTTTAGGTTCTACTTGGTACAAAACAATCCGTTTTTCAATCAGGTGGATGTATCACCCACAAATGTAGTTGCAGTAAAAAGGAGAGCTGTTTTCATGTCTTTTTTAAAACGTTTCATGACGATCCTGTTACCGTTAATGATTACTGCCGTAATTTTTTACTGCGGCACTCTGCCGGAAAATCCCATGGATCCATCAAACACAGCAATATCTGCTGTAATAAAAACAACCGGTGGGAAGATTCTCACCAATTCACTTGCCGATACAGTGAGTAAAAAATTCCTTATCGGGGCAGCTTTAAGAGTACCTGAAAATTTTGACTCGATCCGGCTTTCAAT
>CAYMGX010000198.1:0-5680 GCA_964390065.1 uncultured Fibrobacter sp.
TATAAGAGGTCTCATGCAGTTTGACCTCTCAACGATACCACCTAATTCAGTAATTGAATCTGCAGAATTGTATCTTTATCATCACGACCATCCTACTGAAGTCCATGAGTACCTTAATGATAAAACAAATGCTTCTTACTTACAAAGAATAACATCTGTTTGGGATGCAACAAATGTAACATGGAATAATCAACCAAATGTAACATCAACAAATCAGGTAACATTACCTGCAAGTCAAAGTCCAACTCAAGATTATATCGTAAACGTTACTGCGTTAATTCAAGATATGATTGACGATAATAATTTCGGCATGATGCTTAGGTTACAAACGGAAGAAGAGTATGCACGACTTGTGTTTTCGTCAAGTGACATAGCATATAAAGCATTGGTTCCTAAACTTGTTGTACGTATCAGACATTGACATCCACCCCTCCCTGGAACCCTGAAGAGGGGTGATTTCCGCATTATGCGGCTTTCGCTGCTTTCCGTTTTCGGGCTTTCTGCTTCGTAGGAGCCCCTAACGGCATCGCCATGAATTGTTTCTTCTGTTTACTGATTATCTTCCACAATTGAAATATCTCTCTATTGCTAAGGCCAAGAGTCTTTCGTAAAGACTTATGTTATAAGCTGAAAAAGTCTGTTATTAGTGTTACCTATAGGTAACACTACTTGGAAAAACATGCCGGGTTTTTATTCTATGTATGATATTTTATTGATACTGGTGTATACGTTGATAGCAAGGTAAAGTGTCTATGAATATTCTATGTAAATATCTGCGGATAAAGATCTATATCAGAACGAATTCGAATGTAGTAGATAGCAATATGGCTAATCGTCAATAATATTATTAACAAAAAGAGGGAATAACTATTACATCCAATATGTCAATTCTTTTTCAAGGAGGCTTCTTTGGGACCTATTACTAGTTTCGCGTTAAAGGCATTGATCATTTCTGTCACTTTTGTTTCCTTACTGCTTACTGAACGCCATAACACTACATCGGTGAAACCGACTTTCAGTGAAGTTACTGCAGAAGTGGATACTTTCATCCAATGGTACAATTATTATCCTTGTAACTTCATTACAAATCTTAACAGAGATAGAGAAAATGATTTGGTCGAAATAAATGGTACTTATTGTAATGTTATTCCTTTTCGAAATGAAGCAATACCAGAGACCAAATAATCCGGAACTTGTTATAATGAATTTACAAGATGTTATGGTTAAGTACAATTACATCTGTATCGTTTTGTTTAATTCTGATCCCTGTCATTCGGAATTTTATAAAAACAGGATATGTTGTGAGTAACATTTAGTTGCCGGAATAATAGCTATAATTAATTCTATAAAAACAGAGGGTGTTTCTTGTATGTAAATTTAAAAATAAAAAAGCCCGTAATTCATTGTATTGAAAAACAGGCAAAAATAAAATCGGAATTACAAAATCCAACGGTACTGCTCCGTTGGATTTTACTATTGATGCAACCTTTTATTCTATTTTTCCATTTTCATCTGTTTTAATAAGCATAACAGTTTCTTCGCTTATTCCTGAAATAATGAAACCGCCATCAGTTGTTTGCTTGACAGCATACGCCGCGTCGTAATCAGTACCACCAAACGTTTTAGTCCATATTGTATCACCCAAAGAATTTGTTTTTACAAGGTACATATCTTTGACTACTGTACAACGGAGATTTAGTTTATAAGAGTCAATTACTATGAATGCATTGTTACTTCACAATGCATGAACGGTAGTAGCAATAGAGACAGGGTATCTTATGAATGTACGACCATGGGTGCTGATACTTATTTTAGTGCTGGGAAACCAGGCATACTGTCAATGGGTTAAAACAGAATGTCCTGAAAGAGTGGGTGCATTTGCTATTATTGACAATAACATTTTTATAGAAACCTCTGACAGGATATTTCTTTCAACAGATGAGGGTCATAGCTGGAAAACAGCTGATTCCGGAATCACGAGTCAGCATGTGCATTCACTTGCCGTGTCAGGTAACAATATCTTCGCAGGGACAAACAGCGGTGTTTTTCTTTCGACGGATAACGGTACCAGTTGGACTGCAATCAATGCTGGTTTTGCTAATTCTGAAATCATGTCACTTACGGTGAGCGGCAGTACTATTTATGTAGGGACTGTTGATTCAGGTTTTTTTTATTCAATCAACAATGGCTCCAGTTGGACGCAGTTTGATTTTGCGCCAATGAATTTTATTGTCAGTTTTTTTGCAGTCAGTAACAATACAATGTATGCAGGTGGAGATAGTTATTGTTCCGCCTGTTTACCTGCGTTCAACATGTTTTGTTCCAATGATCACGGTTTGAGCTGGAGGCGTGATACTGTTTTTGATACGCATTGGGCCAGTTCCCTTGTTGTTGACGGTGATCATTTTTTTGCAGGGACCTATAGTGGGGGAGTTCTTTTGTCAACTGACAATGGTAAAAATGGTCTCCACAAAATACCGGTCTTACGGATATAAATGTCCGTGCACTTGCTTTGAAAGATGGCACTATTTTTGCCGGAACGTTAACTGGCGGTGTTTTTATTTCGTCAAATAGCGGTAAACAGTGGACTTCAGGTGGCCTCGAAAATAGTGATATCCGTTTACTTGCTGTAAGCGACAAACATGTATTTGCAGTAACAAATACTCAAGGAGTATGGCAAAGGCTGCTTTCGGAAATAACAAGTTCGGTGAAACCTGATCCGAAGCGAAATATACTCAATCAACTGCCTTTTAAAATTACCTCTATCAATCGTAAAGGCACAAAGGTTGCGATCGAGTTTTCTATCCCGAATCAGGAAAACGTGGCAATTAAACTATTTGATCAGTCCGGCAGACAACTATCTTCTATTGTCAACCGTCATGCAGAAGCAGGATCATACCATTATCGCCTGGAAACACAGGTTCGTACGTCTGGTTGTTATGTGCTGAAATTGGAATCAGGCGCTACCAGTGGCATGAGACTTATTCAGATTGTGAATTGATTTTTTTTGCCTTGACAATCCCCAAAATTATGATTCGAAGAAATTTAAAACTGTGACACGTGAGATTTTCGCGGAATGTATTTCGAATATTATTTCGGTGTGGATCTGGATCTGGGGGAAATGATGGGGGGTTGTTGTATTGTGGATTGGAATCGCGGAATCATCCCCGGTGGCATTGGTATCTGGTAGGGGCAAGGCATGCCTTGTCCCTACCAAATGTTTATATCATGCACGATACCACCCAAACAAAAAACGAATTCTGTATTGGTAAAATAATTCAATAGGTACGATCCGGTTGACCAGCGGAATTCCCTTAAATCATATTGCTGTTCAATTTAAAAAATCATGTCTATCACAAAAATCATACAAATCACAGTTCGGACAAATAAAGAACCCAGTAGCCAGAATTCAGTAGCGAGAAGAGAGAAGATGATTTTTGACTAACAGGTACATTTGATCAAAAGTATTACTTCAACAGTTTGAATTCACGTGTTACACTCCACACGTTAACAACGTTAAAAATATCTTTACACTCCCGCAAGAGCCATTTGTAAACATGCTATGGTTTGTGTAGCGGGAGTTGGGACAATTCTTAATTTACACTTAACATTTTAATAAATTATCATTTAAGCACTGACTTGCAGATGTCATCCTGCTCAATAAAAGTAAGCAATGTATCGATATTTTCTTTTTCAGAAAGTATCGTGTAATAGTTATTCTTGATTGTCGGAGCAAGATTGACAGCCTGTATAAAATCCGTTCGTATAAGCGGATTTGATGCGACATAATCAAAGAATCCAGTTTCCCGAAGTACACTTTTGATTACTTCTTTTTCCGGATTGTTTTGCACTTCACTAATGATATACGTTGCAATACCGACCTGTATTCCATGAAGCGTTGGCTTCTGGGACACCATATCGTAGGCATGCGATATCAGATGTTCACTGCCACTTGCCGGTCTGCTTGAGCCGCTTACCGCCATGGCAATTCCACTCATTACGAGACAGCCGCAGATAAGTCGGAGAAACTCCAGATTTTCAATATTCTTTATGTTGTAATTAACCATGCTTTCTACGGCGTTTTTTGAAATAAGTACCGCAAAATCATTGACATTTTCATGTACTACCCTGTATGCGAGTTTCCAGTCGTAAATTGCAGTGTATTTAGAAAGCAGATCCCCGATTCCCGACATGGTAAACGCTTTTGGAGATTTACTGATAATCTCTGTGTCAATAATAACACCATATGGAATCTGCGCCTTAAGTGATTTTCTCCGGCCATTGACAACAAGTGATGCTCCCGGAGATGCAAACCCATCATTGGAAATTGATGTTGGCATGGCAATCACCGGCAACTGAAGAATAAATGCAATATATTTTGAGACATCTATTACTTTACCGCCACCAATAGCAACAATCGCATCAATCTTATCAGGCAATGAAAACGACTTTTTAAGAATAATATCAACATCATTGGAGGAAACATTTTCCTCGAAGACAACTGATATTTCGGATGATGCAAACGAGATGGTAAGTTGATTACCGAAAAGATCCTTTATTCCCTCTCCGTAAAAAAGTGCAATTTTGAAAAAGCTCTCTTTACGAAGATATTTGCCGATTCTGAAAAGTGCGTTCGGTTTTATTCTAAGCAGCGAAGGAACTGTGATTTCCATGGTAAACCTGTCAGTTAAGTTGATCGGGATATATTTCACCTACATTATTAAACACGTAATCCGGCTTGTACGGAAACTCATTGATAGTTTCCTGTGCAGAAACTCCTGAGAGCACCAGGCAGGTTTTCATCCCGGCTTCCATTCCAGCAACAACATCAGTGTCCATCCGGTCTCCGATCATTATTGTCTTGTCAATCTGTGCGCCGAGTTGCTTCACCGCAATACTCATCATGAGAGAGTTTGGTTTTCCTATAATATATGGTTTTTTTCCGGTAGCTATCTGAATTGATGCCAGTATTGCACCACATGCCGGCTCAAACCCGTCCTCAAGTGGGTCAATAACATCGGGATTGGTACCAATAAACTTTGAACCACTCATGATCAGCGATGTACCTTTTTTGAGCATGCTGAAATTAAGCTGCGGTGTTTTACCGACTACTACATAGTCTGGATTGTGATCTGTTATCGAAAAACCAGCTTTATACAGTTCATTGACCAGACCACCTCCACCTATCACATATGCTGTGCCACCGGGCTTCTGATTTTTCAGAAAGGTCGCCGTTGCCATCGCTGAGGTAATAAAATTTTTCTCTTCCACACCCTCAATACCCATACCCTCAAGTTTTCGTTTAAGATCAAGGGCGGATTGTTCAGAGTTGTTGGTCAGAAACAGAAACCCGATATCATTGGAGATAAGACGTTTCACAAAATCAGCTGCACCGGTCACAAGAGATTTTCCCCGATAGATCACACCATCCATATCGGCGATTATGTTTTTTATTGCCATACTT
The DNA here is from genome assembly GCA_964390065.1 of uncultured Fibrobacter sp. Lineage (GTDB taxonomy): Bacteria > Fibrobacterota > Chitinivibrionia > Chitinivibrionales > Chitinispirillaceae > JAAZBG01. The sequence continues at coordinate 5,465 of CAYMGX010000198.1, forward strand.
TACTCACTTTTCCAGTTTCAGGGTATAACCAAAAGTTTATAACACCTTGTTTTCATCCGGTTCAAGATACTGAATTAACCTGCTTAAAATTATAATGTGCGTCTTTGGAATGGTAATACATTTTTTGATGAGTAGGCAGAAGACGGTAGACTGTAGTCAGTAGCAAGTAGCAAGTAGCAAGTAGCAAGTAGCAAGTAGTAAGTAGCAAGTAGCAAG
>CAYMGX010000199.1:0-5671 GCA_964390065.1 uncultured Fibrobacter sp.
AAATAGTAAACGGTGTTACAGTTTAAACAACTATTTTTTTACGTTCGTTTAAAAAATGAGCGTTACGATAATATTGCGGGTTGTATATGGATGGTGTGTAAAGGTTGTCAGATATATCGTGAGCCATAACAGGAGGAGTAGAAAATGGAGCTTGAACGGAAAATTATTGCTGGATTCCTGATGTGCGGGGTTGTTGCTGTTTTTGTTGTTGTCTCTGTTTTAGTGAAACTTACGGGCAGAAATCCCTTTTTTGTAAAGAAAAAACTTGCAGTAGGGGCGCTGCTTCTATCATTATCCGCAATTATGTCGGGTTGTAAAGGTACAGGTCCGGGTGACATTGTATCGTGTTATGTACTACCATTAGAGGAACGCGTAACAATCGATGGAATCAGGAATGGTCAGATTGTTCTTAATCGAAAAGTAACTGATACGCTGCACTGTGTCATCACAGATCCGGTATACAGTCATTATTCGGTAATGATTCTGGACTCAATAAATACTGTCGTTAAAAAAGAGACGGTATTTTCCGATACAGCAAGCTGGGTGGGTGATATGATCAAATTTCCTGTTGTTTGTGATAATGGAATTAAGCAAGGCACCTATTCGCTACGGTTATTTAATCATGTTGCCGACTCTGTGAAAAGTGTGGATGACTATCGCCATATATATACCCTGAAAATTGTTGATTGACATGAGACAGAAAATTACTATACGTCACATTATTTATGAAGTAACACAGGAATGTAATCTGTCATGTCTGTACTGCTACAATTATTGGCGCAGGGAGAACGAACAGGTTCGGATTTCGCATTTCAGGGATAATAAACGGACAATACATCAACTCCTCAAAGCAATAGATTTTGATCATATTACATTTACAGGTGGAGAACCATTCTGTGCGGATGGACTCCCTGAACTGATTCTTGATTGCAGACTGAAAGGAAAATCGGTCAATGTTATTTCCAACGGTACAAAAGGATCTGTTGAGGAGTATGCAACACTGAAAAAGTTGGGAGTAGGGCTGCTTGAGTTTCCGTTACACTCAGAACGTGCCTCTGTTCATGATACGATGACTGCTGTACCTGGAAGCTTTGAAAATGTTGTGGAATCGATCCGTAGTTGCATACGCTCAGGTTTGGAAGTATGTACTGTTGTCGTTTTGACAAAAGTAAATATTGAGAATCTTCATGCTACACTCGCATTTGCGCAATCGATTGGTGTACATCGTATCATGCTTGCAAGGTTTAATATCGGTGGCCGGGGAATAGCGAATGTTAACCATCTGATGCCATCAAATGAACAATTGAAAGCTGCATTTACTGTTGCACATGAGTATTTGAAAAAAAATTCATTACATATTTCCGCAAATGTCTGCCTTCCTGAATGTATCATACGTCCTGAAGATTATCCTGCTATGTATATTTCAAGGTGTTCTTCTGATGTCAATCGAAGGCCGATAACGGTAAATTCATTTGGTGATATCCGGATGTGTAATCATTCACCAGTAACGATGGGATCTGTCTGGGATTCATCCATAAATAGTATTGTAAATTCACAGTATTTGGAACAGTGGCATCATCGTCCTGATTACTGTAGTAACTGTACACGCTGGGATACTTGCGGCGGCGGCTGCCGCGCGGCATCAGAGCAGTTGGGTTATTCACTCTGTCAGGTTGACCCGATTGTTACAGCGATGAATACTGTATTGAAATATGGATAATTATATGGTAATAGTAAAAACATATGGTTGAAGATTTATATAAAAAGTACGGGTACATAATTTTTGAACGCTGTTACAATATAGTACGGTGTGAACATGATGCGCATGATGCAACGCAGATTGTCTTTATGCGACTATTGGAAAAGTATGATACGCTTAAAGATAGAGAGCAGATTATACCCTGGATATTTGTAACTGCCCGTAACTGTTGTTTCAATATGCTGCGGGATAACAAAAAATTTATCGGGGCCGAATGCAGTGATGAGATCGGGATAAGTGACAGAATCGATGAAAAAATTAACGCACGTCAATTGATAAGCTTACTGTTTAAGAATTTTGACAGGAATGTCAAGGACGCAGTGTTGTATACCTATGTAGAGCAGCTTGAACAAAAGGATATTCAGAAAATAACAGGTCAATCGCCTGCTACAATACGGCGTAACCTGAAAAAGTTCAAGGATTATCTACCATCAATTAAGAAACGATTGGGTTTGGTATGAGTGAGCAATGTGTAAGTAAACTGGAACTTATGGCATATTTTTCCGGTGATATAAATGAAGTACGCCGTCATGAAATCGCTTTGCATACTGAACAATGCAGCGAATGCTCTTCAAGTCTTGAATCATTATCACTGAAACAGCAGCAGTTCCTTGAAAAATATCCCATACCAAAGGTTGACAACAAAAAAACGGTGTCATTGCGAATAAATACACGATTCTTTGCGATTGCAGCATCGCTGCTTCTGGCAGTAACCGCAGTACTGTATGTACAAATGAATAATGGTATACATGAACGGATAAAGGGAACAGAAAAAATAGAGATGTTTGTGCTGAGTGATAAAAACACTGTAGAAAAGCGGATATCAACAGTGTATTATCCGGGTGAACGCATTCAGTTTTCGTACAGCAGTTCGGGTGAGAAATATTTGATGCTGATGAGTATGGATGAGGCCGGGAAGACTTTTGTTTATTTTCCATCAGGTGATTCCGTTGCGATGCTGTTAAAAAAGGGGGCTGGAGTACCATTGTCACGAAGCATTGAGCTTGACAATTATATCGGTTTGGAAGTATATATGGCAGTGTTTTCGGATAACAGATTTATAATTAATGATGTAGTTTCCGGAATGAAAACGGCATTATATCGAGCCGGCAGCCTTGAGCGAATGAGCAAAACTCTTAGCGGCTATTCCATCGAAAGTTTCTTAATCGAGAAACGTCAGAGACCACAATGATTCTAAGGGCACTTGTAATCATAATAATTCTTACAGCATCTGTTCATGCGGCACGTTATGCTGTACTGGCTGGTAACAGTAATGGAGGTCCCGGGTTTACTGCATTAAAGTATGTAAGGAAAGATCTTGAATCGGTAAAATTGATACTTATCGATCATTGCAGTTTCAGTAGTGAAAATATTCTGGTACTATATAATAAAACACAGCGTGAAATTGATAACGGGATTGATAGTATACAGTCAAAATTACAAGCAGACTCAAATGATCTGTTTCTCTTCTATTACTCCGGCCATGCAGACGCTCAATCACTTAAGCTTGTCAAATCAGAATTCCCGCTCCAGCGATTCAGGGAACGCTTTGCATCAATGGATGCAAATATCAGAATCGGTATCTTTGATGCTTGTCAGAGTGGTAGTTTTACCAGGCTTAAAGGGGGGCAGCTTGCAGAGCCGTTTCTTGTTGATAATAATGAACGGATTGAAGGGCAGGTGATTCTTAGCTCAAGTTCGTCAACCGAAAACGCTCAGGAATCGGATCTGTTCGGATCATCAGTTTTTACATTCCACCTTGTCAATGCGTTGCGTGGTAGTGCAGATTTGTCTGCTGATGGACGCGTGACTCTTGCTGAAGCGTATCAGTATACCTATAATCATACCGTTTCAAGCACTGCGGCATCATGGGGTGGGGTACAGCATCCAGGGTATCAGTTTCGTTTACAGGGTGAAAGCGATATCGTGCTTGCCGATTTGAATTCTAAACAGAACGGGCTTGTTATTGATTCAGATATAAACGGAAAAGTGACTATTGCTGACATGAATAGCGTAATCGTTGCTGATTTTGTAAAAGAACCCGGTAAAAAGGTAATTATTGCACTTCGTAAAGGGCGATATAAGGTTTACAATACGTATGAGAATAAAAATTATCTTGTAAATGCTGTTGTAGACACTACGATTACAACGGTTGAAAAAAGCGACTTTAGAAGTGTACGATCAGTTCAGTCTTTTGCCAAAGGAAATACAGGGGTAAATGGTTTTGTGCATTTTCAAATTGATAATGGTTTTATGCTTCTAAGTTTTGATGAAATCGCAGATAAAATGGAAAATGACTTTTCATCATTTGCACGATTTAACATGAGACCATCATTTACACTGCCATCAGTACAATATGTACCGGCGTTACATGCTCATTTTTTTCCGGGGCGTAAGTATTCCCTGCGAACCGGATTGAAAATGATTGATATAAAAGAATATCGGATTTTTTCAGGAGCAGGTTCAAACGGTATAGACTCCTCACAAAGGAACTTTAAACTGGCTTCCAATACAAATCTAAGAGTTATTTTCAGTGAACTGGTCTGCAGATATACTGCACGGACAATACTTGACGGATTATATGGAGAGTTCGGATTTCAATTGAATTATGCTAAGCATTCTGTAAAAACATCGTTTGATGATTCTCTTTATTTTGTCTCTTCGCATGGTAGTATGATAAATAAAGGGTTTGTAGTATTGCCGGTAGTATATGCAGGTTACGAACGCAGGGTGTTTGGATTTCTGAATATAGGAATTGCTGCCGGATACCGTATTCAGACACAACCATCACACCTTTACAATATGGGATATAATAACGGCAGGTCACCATTCAGATACGATTTCAGAGGATTTAGCGGATCTCTGATACTTTCAATTAAACCATAAAAAGTGAAATGCAATGAGATTGATAATTGAAATTGGACTGATTCTGAGTGTTATAATAATATACGGTTGCAGCAATGTACCGGGCATGGCAGCCGGGAGTCTGGATATCCCGTATCCAAAAACCAATGGTATTATTCCTCTCGCATTTGAAAATCACTGGGTGTATACTCATACATCATTTGATTCGACAGGAAACCGGTCAGGTGAACAATATAAGTTGTTATTGTCTATTGGTAAAGTTTATCGACGGGTAGGTGATACGTTACTGTTGTGTGACCCTTTTATACGCGATACAATGGATTCTTACTATTATGAGTATAAATATGATGCACAGGATACTGGTCTTCTGATAATGAACAGAACGACAGGGAATACAACGCGAGGCACATTCATTCATGGAAAATATACCAGAAAGCAGCGGATGTTATTCAAGGAACCGGTACTATGGCTAAAATACCCCGCTGATAGTGGTGACAAATGGACTGTTACACTTGAAAACGACAATGATACTCAACAGATTCAGGTTATGTCTACATCAACCACCTGTTATTATGTCAATAATAAACAATCTGTAACACCATTAGCATTTAGAGATGGGTGTTATCTTTACAAAGTAGAAGAGGGTGTTCGGACAACCTGGCTTTATTATCATGAGACTATCGGAATGCTTGCGTTTCTTGAGTATGAAAAGGGCGTGTTACGAAGAAATGGATTACTGAATAGCATGTATGTTGCCAATTGAACAATGCATGGCAGGTGATCGTTTACAATTAAAAATTTTAATGAATTGTTTAAAAAAATCGAATACCTGTAATCAAGTTGACAGTATCTGGTACCTCCCTTATTTTTTACTTGTTGTTTTTATTTTGTTAATACGTCTCCAAACTGTTGTTCTGTCAATGCCAAGTCGTCGTGCGATTTCGCTCTGGTTGCCTTTGCATTCAATAAATAGTGTATTGAATTCTTCGTCAGTTATTTTCCGATGGAATGGAAAATAATCTTTTACTGATGATTGCGCCGCGTACG
>CAYMGX010000200.1:0-5670 GCA_964390065.1 uncultured Fibrobacter sp.
TCGTTCCATACGCCCTGAAGATTTGCGGGTTGCGATTCTCCGCGTGAACTGGATATAAGAAGATAACGGCCAAACTGATAATGAAGACGAACAAGCTGAGGATCATTCGATGTCGCAAATTTCTTAACCTGTTCACCTGTTGTCAATGTCGAATCGTTTGTCGGTGTACCGGGCTGTATATCCACTCTGTCAAACAATTCCTTATAGGAACTTACATGGCCAGCCCTGATCTGATCGTATGTTTTAGTATTCGCATCACTCATATATTTTTCAGCCCGCGAGGATGGATCTGCAGAAACATTGTTATATGTATTAAAATTGGTTCCGATAACGACAAGTACAGTAGCACTATTGGCGCCACTAACTTTAAGTGTGCTTCCTGAGACCGTAACAGATCCGCCATCGGTAGTAATTTTTGCTCTTGTCTGGAATTTTATTGAGTTAACAGTTCCATTAAGTGTGATCATATCACCCGATGCCGAGATAGTTTTATTCGAATGCGGTGATTCCAGAGATGCTGTGAAGGCTATTTTACCTGTTTGATTTGCTGTAAGTCGCACAACAATTGCCTGATCAGGGTAACTGGCGAAGTATTCCCGGGTGTAAATAACATCCCCTGATGTGTACGTCGTTTTGGCTATAGCTGTTTTCAGATCAAGTTCTCTGCGGTAGTTTGTTGCGGTCTGCCCTGTAAATTCAAGGAACAAATTACCTACCGGCTGATATGATGCCTCACCGCCACCGATCATATTATTTATTGCTGCGCAAGCCCCGGTTGCATCATTGGCGAAAATCTTCTGTCGCGCGCTTGCAAGATTGTTAGCCGCTCCGGATTTATTATTGTTTCCCGGATTTCCATTCCATACTGTTGATTCATTAAGACTTACTCTGTCTTTTGATACCGTTCCATACACCATTCCACCAAGACGACCGCAACCTATTGGCAATGCCTCTTCAAATTTTGTCGCTGATGAGGTATACCATAGCGTCAAATCGGCTGCTGCTGCTGATACTAAAAATAAGTGCACAATCAAATGTTTCATGTTCATGTCAATGCTGCCTTTGTTTAATACAAAATTCATTCATGGTGGCTCTGAAATATGTAAAGATCTGCCCCTTAATAACTATTGCGCAGGATGGTTGAATTTTCTGGTGATTGAAGTACATTTTTATAATATACTGCAGCGGCATGTAAATGGCTATAGTATGGGTAAAAATCTGTACGCAAGATGAGTACACTTTAAAACGGCATAAAAAAAAAGAGGAGGCTTATAAAATCACCTCCTCTTCCTCAACCTTAACCTCAACCTTAATCTTAATCTTAATCTTAATCTTAATCTTAATCTTAATCTTAATCTTAAATTACTTCACAATGGTAATCTTCTGAGATACACCTGCGTTGCGTGCGAGATATATGCCATGTCGCAAACCTGATAACGATAACTGTGATACACCACTTTTGATAACTGACTGACGTACAACCCGGCCGTTGAGATCAATAAGATGTATTGTCATGGTATTGTTTGCAATGATCTTTTTACCAGTTTGAAACAATTGTATTGCAGGCTTTGCAGTACTGAATCCGTGACGAACCGGATTGGTTCCTGCGGGTTCACCATAGACAAGGCCACGACCGACAGTGCTCATGTAAACACGGCCATATACATTAAAATCACCCAGAACAAAATTACCGTTTCCCGGACCGCCATATTGATGACTGTCGTCGTTGATTCTCTCCCATGTCTCACCTTTGTCAATTGACCTGTAGATACCGACCGGGCCATCATTAGCCATTCCCCAGATGTAAATTGCATAGTAGTCATTTCCGGGGGCTGCCTTTCCAAGGCCCACAGCAACGCATGAGTTTACAGATAAAAAACGGACAAATGTTTTTCCACCATCTTCGGTGAGTGCAAGACCGTTTCTGCTGTAACCGCCGGGCTGCCACGATTGGCACTGGTCAAGCGGGATCCACAGATGCCCCTTCTTTTGCGGTACGGTCCGCATCAGGGAGGTGCTATTTTGATAAAGTCCTTTTTGATCATCACTGATACGATACTGCTTTGTAAATGTCGCACCGGCATCAGTGCTCACCATGAGCCATCCCTGCTGATCAAGTGCATACATTGTTGATGCATCAACAGGATCCGGAATAATGCGGCTGGTACTTGACTGTCCATCAAGACCGCTTACCGTTGTCCATGTTGCGCCCTTATCACTGCTGCGATACACAATATTACCAACTTCTGCCCTGTGAAGAATCACTTTACCATCTGCGCTAAGGGTGGTATATCCTTTGCCTGCTTTTGGTGTCGGTAATTTGGTCCATGTTTTTGCAGTATCAGAACTGAAATAAAGCACATCTTCCTCTGCTGGCGGATTTGTAGAATAATCAGTAACATGTCCAGCTCTGACAAATGATCCGTTAAGTGGTCCATAGCCAAGCGATACCGTAGTACCGATTCGTGGCTCGTGTACTGGTGCACTTTTGTAAATGTTGAAATACCTGGCACCATCATAGTCACCGATTGCTGTCACAAGCGGACCGCCCGGTACACTCACTGCGTCAAGTGGTACGGTTTCCTCAAGACCTCGTGACTGGAATTTCCAGATCGGTACATCGCGGCTGATATCATCAGTACAGAAAACACCATTTCCTGAAACCACCCAGACTTTTTTGGGATTAAACGGATCAAACTCTATTGAACCGGCCCAGTGAATCGCGTTACCGTCAATCCACTCATTTTCATTTGCGTCAACGTTGGGATTTGTTCCATCATTGTCAATCCATGATGGAAACAGGTTTCTCCAGGTGGCTCCGCCGTCGGTACTTTCAAAGATGAAATCACCTGCGTTGACTTTTTTGTTTGACCAGCGGTATTGTGCACTGTAGCAGTTTATTGTTGACAAAACAAGATGCAACGGATCGGTCGCATCAACAGAGATACCACCAAAACCATGTGCTTTACCGGGTGATCCCGAGCCGAAATAAACAGAATCTTTGGGGGTAATATTGGTCCATGTTGACGAACCGGTAGAAAATTTCCAGACTGAACCAGTGCTGACATTGTAGGGGCCGGGGCCGCTTGAAAAAGTAATGTATAAATTATCCTTCTCGAGCGTTGCTCGCATGGCCATGACTGAAGCGGGAGAGCCGCTCACGGCTGTAAAGCTCTCACCACCATCATTACTTACATAAAAGTTCCCGCTGGTCTTCGCAACACCCATGTAGAGTCGTTTTGTACCACCGGATGCTGTTTTGCCACTTGATGGATCAAATACGATAAAGCTGATACCGTTATCGGATGCAATTGCACTTCCAGCAGTTTCTGATGTTCCCGCTACTGCTGTCCATGTTTTTCCGGTATCAACACTTTTAAAGAGGCCTTTCGTTCTGCTGCCACAAAAAAGTATGGCACTGTTTTGTGGGTCTACTGCAAGCTTTTCACCTGTCTGACGTCCCATCGCGTTTCCATGTGCTTTAAAAAGGGATGTAACATTCACTGTGTCAAATGTCTTACCATAGTCGAATGAGCGAAAAATGGATGTTTTCCCATTACTGAAATAATCAGTTCCTGCCAAAATGTAAAGACGACGCGAATCCTGAGGATCAAGTGCCAATGCTTCAGTACCGAGTAACCCGACATCAAGCTGTGATACGCCATCAAGAAGCGGAATCCATCGGGTATTGGTTGAATCCCAGCGATATGCACCACCAACATCGGTGCGTACATAGAGCACACCGGGTTGTGTCTTGCTGGTGATAACTCCCGATACAAACCCTCCACCCTCAAAGCCTACATTGCCCCAGGTGTATGCTTCAGGTGCGGAGAATGTTGCGTTGTGCAGCATGAATACCCCTAAACATGCTATAAGAATCCTGTGCCTGGAAATCTTCATAAATACTCCTTCACTTGTTAAACAATAAAAATGCCTGTCATGCTATATACATTTAAAAAAACAGTAAACCAATGATACGTAACGTGTTCGTCTCTATCGAATCCTTTTTTTACTACTCTCTGTATAAACTGCATCTATGATTAGTGCATTCTATATACGACAGAGCTACCTACTAATGTAGCAAATTACAGGTGGATGGTTTTAAAATAAATTAATAAAGCCATAAATATTGTACACAGATAACCCTGACGCTGATCATCTACCAATATCAAAAAAAAATTATTAAATATGTCTATATATATCATAAATACAATACATTACTTTAAAATATCATTTGCTGGTGAATCGTGTAGTAATCAAGAATGACTACCTGGAAAATTATAATATTATCAATGATGTACAATAATAATGGCAACAGTATTAGCCACTAAATCATCTTGTGGAATGCATTTTCGACAGACACAACACTTGAAAAAATACTGATATGGTTGTATATTACTGACTATGACAAAGCAATCAATACTTGTAGTATAAGCTTACCGCACCTGTCTGTAGCGGTTTTATAATCTTTCCATGAGCAGCATTGAAACAATGCCAGTGTATGCTGTTTATTTTCATGTGTGTGTATGAAGGGTTTTAAAACGGGTATCGTTACAGCGGTTTCTAAATTCCATACCATTTTTACATTTTTATTGCATCAAACCTGCTGATATCTCAGAGTAAATGTCTGATTTCTGGTAGTGTTTAGAATGCTATGTACAAAACACTTCGAACTATACGTAAGGAATTATCATGCGAGAAGGACTATATAGTAAGAGTTGCTTATTACCGGGTTTTGACCCGTTATTCTGGACTGTTGATACTAAAACATATCCTGATGACTTTCTGGTGGCACGGGTTACCGAAGTTAACAAAGGCAGTTTTTGTATTACTGACGGTACTGTTGAAATGGCTGCTGAGCTGTCGGGGAAATGTATGTATTCCATTGAAAGCGGTACAGAGCTTCCGACTGCGGGAGATTGGGTAATCGTGCAGCCCCTTGACAATAATACCCATGGGGTAATTCATACAGTGCTGCCCCGTAAAACACTTCTTAAGCGTAAAGTCGCCGGCAGGGGAGTTGACTTTCAGCTGATAGGAGCAAATATTGATAAGGGTTTCATTGTACTACCGGCTGATAACTTTAATATCAACAGTTGTGAACGGTATCTGGTGATGCTTAACGAATGTGGAATTGTTCCGGTGATCATTCTGAGCAAGATTGATCTGCTTAGCCCTGATGAACGTGATAATGTGCATACGAAAGCCGCTTCACTCAATGCTGCAGTTGCAGTCATAAGCTCAATTAACGGTGATGGATTTGATGTATTGAGTGGATTGATAGAAAAGGGGAAAACGTATTGCCTTCTCGGACCATCAGGAGCAGGGAAGACATCACTGCTTAATCGATTGACGGGAGATAGTCTTTACAGAGTGCAGGAAGTACGTGAAAAGGATGGCAGAGGACGTCATACTACCGTGCGTCGTCAATTGATACTGCTTGAGTCCGGAGGGGTTATAATTGACACTCCGGGTATGCGTGAGATCGGGAACTTTGATGTTGATTCCGGGATTGCACAAACCTTTCACGATATCATGGAGCTTGCTGAAAAGTGCCGTTTCAGGGATTGTACGCACGTACAGGAAGAGGGGTGTGCAGTGATCGGTGCGGTTACTGATGGTTCTATTGATGTAAAGCGGTATCAGAATTATCTCAAGATACGAAAAGAG
>CAYMGX010000201.1:0-5664 GCA_964390065.1 uncultured Fibrobacter sp.
AGGTGAATAATATTCTTCAGATTCGCGGTACCGGCTATGGTTCATCAGATGAGCAAAAAACGGTGACAGCCATTTACAAATTGTCCGGTGTACAAACAGCTGCAGAATCATCGCAAAGTGTCCGTTATGCACTGTATCTTGCTGGTGATGGACGTTTTTTTGATAAGAAGGTTGACATTACCGGTGATGTCTTCTTTGGGACCGATTTCCATTTTAATGGTGGGGCAGCAGGGAGTGCAATCCACGGGTTTTTAAAAACAGGGGTGAATACCGCGCGTGAAAGCAGCAGTGATGCGACCGGGTTTACTGTTGATAGTGCTGTGTATATCGGGACAAAGTGGAAAATGAACGCTACCGGGACGTTCAGGTCTAAAACGGGTATTGAAGGATCGATGCTTATTGATAATCTGCTTACAATCGAAGGAAATGCCTGGTTTAATGATGCAAATAACGGTAACCAGAAGATCAAAATGTCATCAAAGACAATTACCCATAGCGGTAAAATAGATATGGCACGTGTTATAAACGGAACAGAAAATAATCTTTATGCAGTGATACCCGATATTGCGTTTAATACCGGTTTATCCACGACCAACGACAGTGTGTGGCGGATGGATACGGTGGGGCTGATGTCAAAAGCGCTCGAACCACCCAACAATCTCACAACAACGATGCTTCAGACGATGTATGATAACTGTAGTGAGTCACAAAAGTTTAATGGTTATATGGTTATTTATGATAAGTCGGGATGGCTCAATCTGAGTTCTGATGCATCAGTGTTTAATGGTAAGGTAATCTGGATTATCAGGACCGGCCTGAACTGTAACGGAAACTTTCCAAATATGTCTGCATCGTCAAGAATGTTTGTTTTTGGCTGTGGCGCTGCACAACTGCAAGGTTTTGGCGGGCCATCGGGTGCAACGTTCAACGGGGTAGTTTTACTGCAGGATAATGCTGGTATTTCCATGATGTGGTCGGGGATCAACACGTACAACGGAGCAATACATTTGACATCAGTAAACAATCAATGGCAATGTAACAGTGGAGGGCCACAGTTAAATATCGTTTACAATCAGTCAGTTATCGATGAATTTGAAACAGTGGGTATTTTAAAGCGTCCGGGCCAATCTGGCGGCAGTACACCTGAAGGTACCGTAGTATTGAAAGATTTTAAAATAAGAACAGAACTTGTAGCTGTGAACTATTGATTTTCTTAAGCAGGAGCCACAACAGGTTATCACCTGACAGATAGCGGTGCCGCTTGACATTTCCTGCTTGAACTTAGCCGGGAAAGCTTGTAAAATGAAAATATTGATCGGATTGTTTTAACACTAAAGAACGGGATATGAAAAAAACAGGCGTATCTGGGGTTGGAAATCAGTTTGGTTTTACATTGCTTGAGATTGTGGCAGTTCTTGCAGTGATGTCAATTCTTGCAGCAACAGGTATCGTAAGTTACGGAAAAATGGCTGCAATGACTCAATTAGAAAAGGATGTTCTGACAGTATATAAGGAACTGACATCTTTAAAAACACTTGTCATGAAATTTGATAAGTATACTACTGCGAAATTCAGTTCCAGTAGTGTAATAATCAATAAGTTTACAAAATCAGAAACGCTGACGTTACAGGCACCGGTAACGTTTGCCAGTGCGGCTTCCGGCCCGTCGAGCACACCATTCAACGAGGCTATTACCTCGGGAAGCGGTGGCAAGGGACTCTGGAAAGACAGCCTTGTGGTTAACAGGGATGCCCTCTGCAGTATCAATTCCGGGTATGTTCTGATGAGTTCATCAAAAGTAAAAACTGTTACTTATTATCTTGGTGTCAGCGGAAAGTATCAGGGGATTCAATTGTATAAATGGACTGGTGGATCATGGGTAAAACAATAAAATCAAGTAATGGATTCACACTTGTAGAGTTACTGATAGCACTTGTGATCGTTGGTGTTCTTATGGTGACCATATTGTCGTTTGTCAGTAATTCCATGATGCTCCGGAAGGATTCCAAGAATTCTGAAGTGGCGAATTTACTTGGGCAGGATAAACTTATTGAATTGAAAGCTATGGCCAATCCGATAGATACCGCTGACACTGTAACTGTTGATAAGGTGCGGTACATACGAAGATGGACAATAACACCGGCATCGGGCGGGAATTTATTATCAATTGCAACGGTAACGGTTGAGTACGCTATTCCCGGAAAAACGATGACGGTTAAATGCTCTGGAGGGATACAATGAATTCCCGTGGTATGTCTCTGGTTGAACTGATCATTTATATGGTAATAGCCGCGATTGTTGTTGCGCTTCTGGCTGTGCCGTTTCGTAAAATGGTAACATCAAATAAAACCGAGAAACAGGAGTCGTCGCTGCAAACCAGTTCAAGGGACGCGCTTGCGGTGATGTCACGCGAGATACGCAATACGGGTTTTAAACGGTATATCTTTAGCTCAACAGGGGCATTCAATACTACAGTAATCCCAAAGACATTCCTGAATGATTTATCATCATTCATTTTAAAGCAGGGAGATCCGTCCGATACATTGACAATCTTCAAAGCGGCACTTGACGCCTCCGGGTATAGTATTGTTGATAGTGTTGACAGTGTGATGTATTACTTAGACAATGAAAAAAGGCTTGTTCGTAATGCAAACATGGAAACAACAGAGCTTGCAAATGATGTCTACGCATTACAGTTTACGCTTGGGCGGTTATCAACAAATGACTCGCTGTTCGAGGAAGATCCGATTGTGACAAATAATTGGACATTTGGCGGGGTCGTATCAACGACCGAGAGTTCGGGCTCAGGTATGAAAGTTTCCTATAACAGTGCAGGGACTGGTACGGTAAAATCGAATAACAGTTTTACTATTCCCAGGGCATCTAAAATAAGAATTGTTTTCAAACTTAGTAATAATAGTGGTGTCGAAAGTAATATTGACTCACTGAAATGGTCCATACTTGACAACTCGGGGGCTGAAGTTGCCTATGAATATTTCAAACCGGGTATAACAAGTGGAAATATGATTGTAACCTGTAAATCGTCAGTGTCTGGCGCAAAGGTTCAGTTTTCCGCAAAATGTAAAGGGACGGCATCACTCACACTTCAGCAAATTAAGGTCAGAACCGCTGATATAGGAGAAATCGCCTGGAGCGATATCGTTGCAGAAGATGAGAAAAAAAATGTAAAGGCATTGCGCATTTATATGCTTCAGCGTAGTTCATCAAAGTCAGAATCGTATGTAAGTGATACAATATCAGTTGCAAATATACTGGTAAACCGGTCAACCGATTTCGCCTGGCGTTTACTCAGTGAAACAGTTGAGATTCCTAACAACGGGTTATTTTAATATGAAAACGGAACTGCGCAGACTTTTTAATTCGGATGAAAAAGGCATTGCTATCTTTATTACATTGATACTGCTGTTTGTTGTAACCATTGCCGGGGTGACAATTCTGGCGGTTACCGGCCGCGACAGGATTGCATCAAGCGATATGTCAGCAGTTCGGGGGGTTGCAGAAGCGGCAAATACTGCGCTTGACGCATGTGAAAATCAGCTTTCACAGAAATCGCCGTTAATGGTTTCGGTGCTTAACAAATATCTTAAGGATAAATCGTACCGATGGTTTTTTACGACTGATTCGACGAGTGCGAATAAAGAGAAAAAAGTGTCATTCGGTAATGGTTATCTCTATTCCGCGGAAATAATGGCGTTTGATACAGCAAGGAATGTGCTGCAGGTTCGGGGTATTGGTTACGGGCGTTCTGATGAGCGGAAAACGGTAATTGCGCAGTACAAGTTGACTGGTATTAAATTAAATGCAGGCGTCATAGATATTCCCCGATATGCGATTTATCTTGCAGGAAATGGTCGAAATTTTGATCAGAAATTTTATATCGATGGAAATGTTTTTGTAGCAACAGCTTTTCACATTAATATGGCCGATGACTGCAGGATACGTGGCTATTTAAAAACAGGATATAATCCAGACTCAATAAGTAGTATCAACGGTAAAAATCTGATAATTGACAGTGGAGCATATTTTGGTACCGGATTAAAGCTCAACAATGATGCAAAAGTAACGGTTGAGGGGAAGGCCGGGATTGAAGGCGCCCTTGATATTCCTCAAGTGCTGCTGAATGTTAAGGGAGAAGGTTGGTTTAATGGTGCATTTAATGATGGTAAAGCAGGTACTACTAAATCTATAAATATGTTCAATAACACAATTAACCATAGTGGATCACTTACAATGTCCCGGGTAGAAAATAAAACAGAGAATAATGTTAATGGTAAAATTACGGATATTGTACAAAAGGTCGGAATAGGAAATACAAATGATCAAGCATGGGGATTGGATACATCTGGACTTTATGAGAAAGCTACAACTGTGGGCAAAGCGCTTACTGCCGAATCGTTGAATCTGGCGTATGATAAATGTGCTGAAGATAAATTATTTAATGGATATATGGTAATACATGATGATGCTGGTTCATTTGAATTAAAAGTAAGTAATGAAAAGTTCAAGGGAAAAGTGATTATGCTGTTACGAAAGAACATTCATATTAACAGCACGTTTTTTGACATGGAGGAAAACGCCCGAATTCTGATGATTATTACAGGGTTTGGACCAGATCAATGGAACCGCCCAACAGTGAATGGTATGGCAGGTTTCGGAGATAATTTTAAGTTTAATGGTCTGATTTATCTTAAGGATGCTACGAGGTTAAATATTGTTAACCATAAAAATTTTACAATAAATGGAGCTGTTCATCTTGCCAACGCAGCTTGCGGTTGGCAATTAAACAATGGATTGGAACCTAAAACTATTAATTTCAAGTTTAACAAAGATATTGTAAGTGAGTTTGTATCTATGGGGATTATTATAATCCCGCCGGCAGGAGGTGGATCACCGTCACCAAGCCAGATCGGATCATTTAAACTGACTGATTTCAAAATTCGTCCGCAAATGCTCAGTGTTTCATATTGACAAGGTGATCTGCTTTATAATACATTACCAGTATGCGAATAAAGAATACGCTTCTTGTAACGTGTGAACATGGCGGGAATACAATCCCATCCAGGTACAGATATTTGTTTGACAATAAGAATATTCTGACTATACACCGGGGGTACGATCCCGGGGCGCTGCCACTTGCAAAGAAAATTGCTGTTTACAACCACTGCGATTTACAGTATGAAACAATTAGCCGGCTCCTTGTAGATCAGAACCGTTCTATCGGGCATAAATCACTGTTTTCCCGGTATTCGCGGCAGTTATCACATCATGAACGGGAATCGTTGCTTGTCAGATACTATCATCCGTATCACAAAAAAATATGCTCCCTTATTCAGGATAGTTTCTCCACTAAATGTTTCACAATTCATTTGTCGATACATACCTTTACACCGGTTCTTGATGGCGTGGAGCGAAAAACTGATGTCGGGATTCTGTATGATCCATCAAGAGCGAATGAGTGTCATATTGCTGAATGGTTAAAGAAACATCTTTCCGAAAGAATTGACGGAATAAGAGTGCGCCGGAACTATCCATACAAGGGTATCAGTGACGGGCTTACCGCGTGGCTTAGAAAAAAGTATCGTTATGCCGTTTATTGCGGTATAGAAATAGAGATTAATCAGAAACACTATATGGAAAAAACCG
>CAYMGX010000202.1:0-5651 GCA_964390065.1 uncultured Fibrobacter sp.
TCTTCATCATGGCTGGTATACAGATACACTCTGTCGTTATACACCATCGGTGCAGGGTCGGCAGAATAATAATTCTGAATAATTGGATTGTCAGCAAATGCAATCGTAAACATGATCTGCGTCAGCAGAAATAAAATTGTAGTTTTCATTGTAAACCTCTCTTCATTTAATTAAACGAAAATTCAGGTAGTAAGATTAGATACTGTTTTTGAGTACATTACATGGAGTGACATTAACGTTTGCAATGTCACAAACGTGCTGCACAACTTTCCACACCGTTATTTTATGGATGCAGCCGTGCAGCAGTTCTCTGAGTAATATAATCACTATAGGAATAAATGTTCGCCAAAATTGAGTGTGTTCGCAGTAGGTATGTTTGTAAATGTTTAAAATACAATGTTATATGTAATAAAACGTTCGCAAAAAAAGTGTACTCATAGAGTGTACACTGTAGATTGTAATCGCTGATAACGAGTAATAAATACTGTACTTTTAGAAGAATCTTCTATAAGAAAGCAGTTTAAAAACCCGCCGAAAACATTATTTTGGAAATTAGCACACTGGAATTTTTTATGGTACTAAATAATAAGAGATGCTTTGAATACAGCAATTTTGAAAATGCTTCATTTTAGAAGTTATAAAATCGGGCTAATCTTTAGCTTTACATGGAAAGAATTTGCTTTTCATCAGAAAATTTCATGAAGATGGCTTTCTTTACAGTTTCTGCCTGGAATAAACGCTGACAATTTTTAGCTATCTACAGGAGAATAAAAACGATTCAGACACTCACTTTCCACCAAGCACACGATATACTTCCTGGGGAATTCTCCCTGCATGACCATCCTGTGTAAGGTATGCCGCCTTTACTTCGCCCTTGACAAGTAACACACCGGCTTCGTTTGTGATCGTTGTCTGAAACGTTACTGTTGCGCCTGATATGTCAATTACTGTTGTATCAACATCAAGTAGGTCGTTATATCTGGCAGGCATACGGTATTTGAGATGTGCATCAACAACCGCAAAGTGACACCCTTTTTTCTGATATTCAACGATGTCGACACCTTTTTCCCGCATATACTCTGTTCTGCTGCGTTCCATATACTTCAGGTAATTGGCATAGTACACAACCTGCGCACAATCGGTATCTTCATAGTATACCCGAATTTTCATTATAGTATGTTCCTTTATGTAAATATTGTTCCGGGTTCTGAACGTTAATTTCCCGATTCATCAATATCAGTATCACCATTGTCATCTGCGGCAATACCGTAATCCTTTATTTTCCGCCATAAGGTTGAACGGGAAATACCAAGTCTTTTTGATGTCTCAGTATAGTTGTATTTTGTAAGTTCGAGAGCTTTTCGTATGTGACGTTCTTCCATTGCTGCAAGTGTCAACAGTGTATCTGTTGTTTCATTAACAACTTCAGCTGATGGTGCAGACAGAAGAAGACGGTTTCGAATCATGAACTCAGGAAGATCAAATTCAGTTATCTCATTGCTTTCGGCAAGTACAATCGCATGTTCGATAATGTTTTCAAGCTCACGTACGTTACCGGGATATTCATAGTTGGCCAGAATTGCCTCTGCGACTTTGGACATACTGTTAACATGTTTGTCAAGAAGCTGATTGTTACGATGCACAAACAGGCGAATCAGATTGGGAATGGTTTCTTTCCGTTCCCGTAAAGGTGGCATGTAGAGATAAAATACATTAAGTCTGTAGAACAGATCCTCCCTGAAACGCCCATCCAGCATCATTTTTTTAAGATCTTTATTCGTTGCCGCTATTATCCTTACGTCAACAGTTCGGGTCGTATTATCACCAACTCTGCGGAATTCACGCTCCTGAAGGAACCGCAGTAGTTTTACCTGTGCCTGAGGAGACAGTTCCCCGACTTCATCAAGAAATAACGTACCAAGATGTGCTTCCTCAACAAGACCTGCTTTATCCCGGTCCGCTCCTGTAAATGAGCCTTTTTTGTGTCCGAATAATTCACTTTCAAAAAGATTTTCCGGTATTGCACCGCAGTTCATTGCGACAAAGTGTCCATCAACGCGTTTTGACAAACGATGAATGATCTTCGCGAAGAACTCTTTTCCGGTACCACTTTCGCCGCCAATAAGAACTGTGGAATTGGTCGGTGCAATTTTGGAGGCAAATTTTAGTACTTTCTGCATTGATGGCGAACCGGCCATAAGATCTGTCAGGAACCGCTGTTCAAGAGCGAGATGATCCTCCTGTCGTTCTGCACGAAGCGATAATTTGTCAAGTACTGATTTTAGATCTGCCATTTTCAGTGGCTTGACAAGATAAAATGCAGCTCCGTTTTTTAACGCATTGGTTGCCTCTTCAAGCTCGTTGATCGTCGTTAGAATCACGATCTCAGCGTGATACCGAGTGCGAATATAGCTTACCATGTCAAGCTCAATCAGAGGGATTTTCTCAATATCAAGGAAAACGATGTCAACGACATTCTTTTCAAGAAACGACAATGCATCCGACTGTGAACCGACCTCAAATACATCAAAGCCTTGAAGAATCAGGTTTTCCCGCGTCTTATCCCTGAAATCACTATCCGATGAGATCAGAAGAACTTTTCTTGTCAATTTTTCGGCATTTACGATATTTTGCATAAAATCTGTTATAGTAATATCTGGAAAATGTTACTTTATACTACATATATTAAAAACAAGTTATAAAGAGAATACATTGTTGTTGCTAATAACCTTTAAAATCAAACAGTTAAAGCGTTTCGCATCAGGCAGGTGCATTAGATGTATTGCCTTGTCTGCCTTAATGTAATGCTACCGCGGTAAAAAATACTATTTGCCCTGGTACATTTGAAATTCTGTTATAAGAGTTTTTCTTATTTTAACAGGTTAAATATAAACACTATTAAGCATCATGATGAAATCTATGATAAAAAACAGGAAAAAACACTCATTATTGTTTTTTTGTATACTTATTATAACCGGACTTGTTCTGCTTTTTCTTGCGGTATTCGCTATTGGTATCTATCTTGGATTTCAGACACATTCCAGTGCAGGAATTAATAATCAGATTACTACACTGTTTAAACAAACCGGAGCAGATTCGTGTTCACTTAAACGTACCCGTTTTACACCCTGGCGGGGGCTTGAGGTTGATTCTTTGTATATTTCTGCACCGGTGAATAATGAATTCTATGTAAAGAGCCATATTGATACTTTGGGGATCCGGTATGATAGTAAAAAAGTACTAAGGTATCTCTATCGATACAGGAAAACAATAATTAAATCGGCATTTTCCCGTGACACTTCAATTGCACCTGTTGGTAATAAGGTGCTGGTATCAGAAATAGTATCACTCATTGATACTATCCATGCAAAAGGAAAAACCGTAGAGTTTACAAACAGAACTACCGGTGAGACATATACGAATGATATGTTTGTTTTAAATACAACGACATCAGGATTGTCTAATCCGCAACATAGTGGTCACATTGAATCGGAATTTCTCCGATATGGAAAATGGTCGTTGCAGAAAGCGGTAACAGAGTTTCATCTAAATGGTGACTCTATAAGTATAAATATTAAAAGAGCATCATTTTTAAAAGGCTATTTAACACTTGATGCATGGATCGGGGTATCGCCTCTGAGAATTAAAACACTTGATATAAAGGGTGACTCACTCAGCATTGACGAATACTGTGCGATAAGGGAAAAATATATGGGCAATATCAGCGGTATTGCAGATCTGTCCATGTCTTTTGAAAGCAGCCCCATAATATCCGATTCTCTTCGTGGTAAAGGCTACTTGACAATGAGAAAGGTTCTGCTTAGGGATCTTCCGGTACAAAAAGCGCTGGTCAATCTGATCGGTTTTCCACAGCTTGCCAACACTCCGTTTGATTCCATACGCACCGATTATACATTGCAACCCGTTATGCAGTTTAGAAGCGCAATGAAAGGTGCCGGTCCGGTTTTGCACTTTACATCCACTGGACCAATCTACCTTGATGGCAGGCTTGAACAGCAGATTAATGGTAAGCTGACAAAAGAATTTGTCGAAAAATTACCCGGTATTATATCGGAATCAATGGAAAAAACACCGGACAATGGCCGGAAATTCAAATGCCGGATCTATGGATCAATCGATCACCCAAAAATGTCACTAAGTAAAGAATCGCTGCAAAAGGCATTTATGGGAGCTTTTGACAGTGTAAGGAAAAGCATTGAAGAAGTATTTAAATAATCGTGAATTATACTCTATGCATTGCAATGGCCCTAAAGTATACCTTGTAAGGGCGAATTATCATTCGCCCTTTCGCCCAACCGCTGGTACAAAGTAAAAAACAAAAATGGAAAATATCAATAAAGAAAGTACTTTAACCAATTACGATTCCAATCTCACACCTCGCGGACTTGAACGCCGTATAAAGCACCATCTTACATCACAGCAATGTACATTGTTTGCGATAACAGTACCGGGGTTTGAGCAGATTTTAATGAAGGAAGTACAGACTTTACCGGATGTGAGTAGTGTTGTCTGTACTGAGGGAGGCGTTGAGTTTAGCGGTTCTTTTGATACTGTTTATTTTGCCAATATGCAATTGCGTACTGCAAACCGGGTACTGATGCGAATAGAAACATTTACCGCCCGATCATATCCTGAACTTTACAATAAGGCCAAAAAAGTAAAATGGGAAATTTACAGCGGATTCGAAACGGATATTGATTTTTCAGTTTCCTCAACGTCATCAAGGCTCCATCATACAGGAAATATTGAAAATGCGGTATTTGACAGTATGAAAGAAGTAATGAATTCACTTGGTGTGACAATAAAAAAAACAAAAAATGCAGCAATAAAATACCATATTCGCTTTCTTGATGATCAGTGTACAATCAGTATTGATTCCAGTGGTGAATTACTTTACAGAAGGGGGTTCAGGACAGAGGTGGCACATGCACCAATCAGGGAAACCACTGCATCAGCCCTTCTTCTTGCATGTGAATGTTACAGGTTTCCGGTCATTGCAGATCCAATGTGCGGTTCCGGTACATTTTTGCTTGAGGCGCAAATGATTGTGGATACTATTTATCCAGGCTTATCACGCTCGTTTGCGTTCGAAACCTGGCCATCATTTGTGGAATTAAAGTATCTCCGTTTAAAAAAGAATTTACAAGGTGGATGTGTACAATCAGAGCGTACATTGATAGGATCTGATATCAGCGAAACCGCAGTGAATGCATCGATTATCAATGGTCAGCAATCCGGATTTGCAGAACGTATCACATTTGTGCAAAAGGATTTTTTTATATTTAATACTGATGGAACATTTGGTACAAATGGTCTTATCATTTCAAATCTTCCCTATGGAAAACGTGTCGGGATGAGTACCGCTCTTCATGCATTGTATAAGAATATCGGAAAACATCTCAGAAAATATTGCAACGGCTGGCATTATGGTTTTGTAACTGCCGACCGCGCATTTCCATCAATCAGCGGTCTGCCGGTCTCTAAAGAGATACGTTTTGTAAATGGTGGGATACCGGTAACATTTTTCACCGGAGAAATTCGTTAAAGAAATGTTGGCTGTTTACTGTTGACACTTTGCTACATGCTACATGCTACATGCTACATGCTACATGCTACATGCTACATGCTAC
>CAYMGX010000203.1:0-5588 GCA_964390065.1 uncultured Fibrobacter sp.
CCTTTGAACTGAAGGATGTCATGTTGTGAAACTTTCTTGCCTTCCAGAACATCAGGGATGAAATAGGCAAGGGAAAGACAGAAGAAAATGCAGATTATAGAAAAATGGGTTATCAGTTTGCTTTTCATTGTTTCATGTTTTATTTTCATGTAGAAAATTTGTAATACAAATTAAAGTTATTTTTGCGATAACTATAAATATAACTGATTCCAGAATCAGGAAAAAGTTTGCTATAAAGGTTCTAATAATTCTTGAGAGGAATTTTCCTTCTGATGATAGGATTAAGCACAGGAGACACTTTTACCATTGAACGAAGGTCATCAGGTAAAATAGTTTTAACACCAGAACCCATTAGGAAGAACGTTACCAGAGGATCTAAAATTAATCTTGTAGCAACAGAATCTTTAATTTTAAACAATTATTATTTTACATGATTCTCCACCTGTTCACCCGTGTTTCTGATTATAGTAATGAATATCTGCAAATGCTGACGGAGAGGTTCAACCCCAAAGATTATGTAATAGTTTTCCGAAACGATTACAGAGATCAGGAGACATTAATAAGATTCCCCAGCATTAAAATCATTTTTTTGGGCACCAGAAATGATCTTATCAGTAAGATGCCCGCTTTGCTTAAGAAGTCAAAAAAGATTATTTTTCACTCATTTCCCATATCCCGCTCACTTTTTTTTTGGTATAGATATCGCAAATACATGAAAATAGCGGCATGGTTTGTATGGGGACATGATGCTTACTGGTTTAAATATTGTAAAAGAAGTCTGAGCAATCGGGTCTATGAATTTCTCAGGAGACAACTTTTTCGTAAATTGAATGCAATTATTACTCCGATTAAGGGCGATTATGAATATGTTAAAGAACATTATCAAACAAAAGCTGCGTATATTAACTGCAGATATCCCGTACCGACTGACTTTGAATTGTTAAAGTCACTGAGAAGTGAAAAATCGGATAAGGATTTTGTCAACATTCAACTTGGTAACTCTGCAAATCCAACCAATAATCTTGAAGAAATTATTTACTACTTTGGTCAATCGGATAATGTTAGTAACTACCGTTTCTATTGTTTGTTATCCTACGGTGACCAAAGGTATGCAGAAAAAATATGTAAATTGGGACATGAGGTTTTGGGTGAAAGCTTCAAACCCGTAAAAAATTACATGAATCGTATTGAATATGCAAATTATATATCCACCATTGACGTTCTCATAATGAACCATCAGCGTCAACAGGGTTTGGGTAACATTTTGTCATTTTTATTTTTGGGTAAAAAGGTATACATCAGGGGCGATAATTCGCTGTATCCTTTTTTTGAAGAAAATGGAATAAAGATTTATAATACGCTTGATTTATTTAAATCAAAGGATATTCATGATGTGCCTTATATAAATTCAGAAACAGTTTTGGATAATATAATGAAAACGGAAAAGCTAATTTCATGGGATTCAATTGTTCCCCAATGGAAACAAATATTTGCCTGATAAAAAATTAATTATTTTGGAAATAGAAACCTTAAAATGGGATTCCGGATTCTTCGGAATAAAAATTGGCAAAACCATCATTGATAGTAGCTTTGATTCGGACGAATTCACAACTTTGGCAAAAAAGAATGGTTTTGACCTGGTATACCTTTTTCGTGAAGCGAAATCTATTACGGGTGATGAAATAGCGCAAAAGAATATTTCTTTAATTGATATTGTGATTACAATGTCGCTTGCGTTAAATATAACGACTGACCCGGGGCCTTTCGATTTTAATACATCCTTAAACAATAAGGAAATTGAGGAATGCTACGAAATTGCAGAAGACATTGCTAAAGTATCCAGATTTTATAAGGAACCTTTCATTGGAAAAGAGAAAGCAATGAAATTATATAGGAAATGGATTGATAATTCTTTAAATGGATCATTCTGCGATGGAATTCTTTTGAACAGAAGTGAGGGGCACATCAGAGGAATTCATACAATTCAAACAGACTTAGTTAACAGAATTGGCTATTGCTCATTAATTGGTACTCATCCGTTACACAGGGGTTTTGGAATTGGCCGAAATTTATGGCAACAGGCATTCTCTTATTGGTCAACAAATAAAAATGTGACGCGTTGCAAGGTTTTGTTTTCACTTGAGAATATGGAATCCTTTAATTTTCATTTAAAAATGGGATTTAACGAAGTTGAATCGGTGAGGTTTATTTATCATTACAGAAAAGAATAACGACTATATGATACCTTTTAATAAACCATACCTTACGGGAAAGGAAACAAAGTATATTGAACAGGCTGTTCAATCGGGCAAAATTTCAGGAAATGGTGATTTCACGAAGAAATGCCAGAGTTTTTTTGAACGTCAGTATGAATTCAGAAAAGCGTTACTTACCACATCATGCACCGATGCACTCGAAATGTGTGCCATACTTTCAGATATTAAAACAGGAGATGAAGTCATTATGCCTTCATATACCTTTGTATCAACTGCATTAGCGTTTGTGAGACAGGGAGCTAAAATCGTTTTTACCGATAGTAGGAATGACCATCCCTGCATGGATACAAAAAGTATTGAGCGACTTATTACACCTGCAACAAGGGCTATAGTACCTGTTCATTATGCAGGCGTTGCTTGTGATATGGACAGCATTCTTGAATTGGCTGAAAAACATAATCTGTTGGTAATTGAAGATGCCGCACAGGCCATCGATTCATATTATAAAAGCAGATCTTTGGGTAGCCTGGGTCATCTGGCAGCATTCTCGTTTCATGAAACAAAGAACATCAATTCCGGAGAGGGAGGTTTGCTTGTAATCAACGATGAACGTTTTTTGCGAAGAGCTGAGATTATTTGGGAGAAGGGCACTAACAGAGCCGAATTTTACCGAGGTGAGGTGGACAAATACGGTTGGGTTGATATTGGTTCCTCTTTCCTTCCCTCAGAAATCATTGCGGCATATTTGTGGGCACAATTGGAACAAATAAGTGAAATACAGCAAAAACGAATTTTTTTATGGAACCTTTATTATGATGGACTAAAAGAATGGGCACTCAAAGAGGAGATAGCATTACCATTTATTCCTCATTATGCCACCAATAATGGGCATATATTTTACATAGTGTGTAAAAATCACGTGCAACAACAAAAGATAATTGAAAAATTAAAGCGCCATGGCATAATGGCAGTATTTCATTACCTGAGTTTGCACAAATCGGATTTTTATAAAGACAAATACATTGGGGATCCTTTACCTAATTCCGATCGATATTCCGACTGTCTTATTCGTCTTCCATTATTTTTTGAACTGACGAAAGATGATATTGACCATATTATCGCAGTAATTACAAATGAAGATATTTGATAATATAAAGTTCCGGTATGAGTATTTCTAATGAATCCGATTAATGAGAATCTTGATGGTCCTGGACAAGGAGTTTCCGCCTGACGAGCGTGTGGAAAAGGAAATTCATACTCTTAAAGAGAATGGCTTTACGGTATCTGTTGCAACATGTACTTTTAAAAGTCTTCCGGGAGAGGAACATTTTAACGGGTATACAATTTATCGGAAGCGATTGTCATGGATTTTATATAAAAGCTCAGCAGCCATTCTCTTGTTGCCTTTTTATTTTCGGTTTTGGTTCAATTTCTTAGATGAAATTTTGAATAAAGATCATTATGACATCATTCATATTCACGATTTGCCCCTTTCCAAAACAGGACATCAGTTGGCCAAAAAATATCATCTGAAACTGGTTTGTGATCAGCATGAATATTATAGTAACTGGATTATCAGAACCAGACATTATAATACTTTATTGGGATACTTGTTGAGATTGAGTCCCTGGAAGAAATATGAGCGATATTACCTGACAAGAGCTGATTTAGTAATAACTGTTGAAGATTCTTTGAGGAAAATATATGTACAACAAGTGGGCGTGAATCCGGGAAAAATCGTTACCCTGCCCAATACGCCTCTTTCAGGCAATTTTAAACATGAGGTTGTGGATCAGAAAATTATTGATCAGTTTTCGGAAAGATTTGTTTTATTTTATGCCGGAAGTCTGGATCATTTAAGAGGAATCGATTTTATTTTGAATTGCCTGAGCGAATTAAAAAATGACATCAATAACATTCTGTTTTTGGTTGCTGGTAAAGAAAACGCGGCATTTTCTTTAAATAAGCTGATTGAGGAAAGAAACCTGCAGGATGTAGTACAATACGTTGGATGGGTTCCTCTTGCGACTTTACCAACGTATATTGCTGCAAGTGACATTTGTTTATTTGTACCAAAGGCAGATAATCTTGAAATCAATAATACTATAGCAACAAAAATTTATCAATATGCTGCAATGGGCAAGCCGGTTATAGTAAGTGAGGCACGGATGATGAAAGAATTTGTTGAGAGTAATGGAATTGGTTTTTCTGTTCATCATGGAAACAAGGAAGAATTTTGTGAAACAGTGAATAAATTATATGCGAATCGTGAGATTTCTGAAAAAATCAGAAATCATGCCATTCAGATTGCCAGCCAGTATACATGGGAAAGCACATCAATAAATTTAGTCAGGTTTTATAAAAAAATGACTGGTTCAACATGATCGGGAACATTAAATCGGCTGCAAAAGGTACGATCATTTATGGGCTGGCCAATGTGTCCGTTAAACTCATTGGGGTTATTCTGATTCCCATATACACCAACGAAAAATTTCTTTCAAAGGATGATTTCGGTGTTCTGGGAATCACGGATATTACCTTTCAGCTGGCGGTGATATTTTTCGGCCTTGCCCTGTACCAATCCCTCGCACGTTGGTATTATGACCCGGAGCATAAGTCGGCACAAAAATCCATGCACTTCACCGTAGTCATTACCAATGCGTTTATTTGCGGCATATCTTTTCTGTTTGTCTTCGGGTTTTCTCCGAAATTGTCTTCATTGCTTTTTGACACACAACAATATTCACGCCTGATTTGGATTATGTTTGCCAGTGCTTCGGTAAACATCATATCAAGTGTATCGATGATGTTGTTGCGTCTGCGGGAAGAAGCCACCAAATATGCGGTTATTAGTGTTACCAAATTGCTGATAACCCTCATTATAACCGTTCATTTTGTTGTAAACCTCAGAAGGGGTGTATTTGGTGTTTATGAAGCCACGCTCATCGGTGAAGTAGTCGGTTTGTTGATGATATTTCCGGATATTGTTAAAAACAGTGTTCCGAAATTCGAATTCAAAAAATTGGCTCATATGCTGGGCTATGGATTGCCATTAATGTTGGCTGCCGTTTCATCAGTGCTTTTAAATACAATCGACAGGTATTCTCTCAACTATTTGGCAGATCTGGATGCGGTGGGTACATATACATTGGCTTTTCGAATATCAAATACCATTAAAGTTGTTGTCATTACTTCAATACAATTGTCTCTAATTCCCATATTATTTAAAAAAATCGGAGATCCTGATCTGAATCGTTTCATCTCAAAAAGCATGAATTACAGCACCCTTATTGTCATGTTTTTTGTTTTGTGTGTTTCCATTTTCAGTATGGAGATTACAAAAACTTTTGCTCATACTATGTCATACTGGGA
>CAYMGX010000204.1:0-5575 GCA_964390065.1 uncultured Fibrobacter sp.
AAATTCAGGTATTCACTGCTGGTTGCGGCAATTGCAGGATTATTTTCTGTTACTGGTGCAGCTACTATTTTTCAGGAGGATTTTTCGAGTCCGGGTGATGCGAATACTGCATGGATTAAATCGAATGATTTCGTAACCAGAGAATTTAGTACCGGTGCATGTGTTGTAACCAATACGAGTGATAAATACTCCGGGTATGTCTATCATGTTTACGATACAAAGCCAGCTGTGTTTACGGTGTCAGCAAAAATTTCCCGTACAGCTGAAACTGCTCAAGCTGGTTTTTCTCTTGGATTTAACGCTGCCGACTATAGCGGATTAACAATTATGGTTGGAAAAGATGCTGTTTATTTCGGTAAATCATCAGAGGGCTCTCTTAATGGTATTGCTTCTCCCTATATTGACAAAAGTGACAATGTTCTTAAAGTCAGTATGAACGGGTCAACCTGTAACATCTTTGTTAACGATAAGTTTGTTACCACATTTAATTACTCATCAATTCCAGCAGGTGATTTCGGATTTATCGTTTCAAGCCAGACGACGGTAACGTATGATGATGTTCTTGTAACAAATGAGTTTACAGATAAGCCGGCACCGGTTAAAGATTTTGTTGATGAATTTGATGGTGCACTAAAAAATGGCTGGACAGTATACAACGGGAACGGTAATGCTGCAACACAGAATGGTAAGCTGTCAATGGTTTCTGATAACACTGCCGATGCGTATGTCAATATGCTTGTCAACATAGAACTTGATTCGTTTGTCCTCAAAACAGTTGTATCGCATCGTTCCGGTAGTACCAGCAGTATATACGGAATACTTCTTGAAGGTGACGAAGACACCGCACAGTCAACCTTTGCAATTACTGCTGGCAAGTATTACGGAGCAGTTGCAGGACGTCACGCTTTTAATCTGGCATCGACAGCAAAAATCAGAGGATTGGCCTATACTGAGGGAGGTCAGACATATTTCTACAATGATACTCTTGAGGTTGTCAAGTATAGCGGTGTGAACACTTATGCTTTTGTTGTAAACCATGATACACTCACACGTTTAAGCGGCCTGAACTATCCGATAACAAAAGCCGGGCTGTTTTGCCAGGATAGTCTGAATCTTGAATTCGAGAGCTTTACTATTAATTCACTTCCAGTAACATCAGTTAAACGATTTGCGAACAAACGATCTATCCCTTTAATGTCAAACTCGAAGACATATAGGGCTATTGATCCTCTTGGAAGAGTAATGCCGATCAATAAAGTACTTGATAAAAAGGGTGCTGCTGGTGTGTACATAATCGAGACAAATCGTGGAGCGCAGACAATGCTCAGATAATCAGAGTTTTTTGAGGAACTAAGAGGTATATGCAGGGACCTGTATGCAATATCGTTAAGTTAAAGTTGACACGTAAGACTCGCCCCCTAAATCCCCCGCAGGGGGACTTTGAGAGCTGAATAGCTTGTTTGGTCTATTTCTTTAAGTCCCCCTGCGGGGGGGGGGCGAGCAACCGGCACAGTTGTAACATGTCAAGTTTAAGTTAACGACATTGGTGTCTGTATGTCAGGCCCCTTTTTTTATGATCGTTAATAATTTAGAATTACTTTCACTGCCTTATCAATACCATCACTTAGTACGGGCTGTAAACGAGTGTGTTCGATCTTATCTATTGCTGCCGCCCAGTTAAGACTATAGAAATCATCCGTGCTCATCTGTATACCCCCGCCCCAGTTGATAACCGCCTGTTCCAGTACCGGGTACTCTGCAAACTTTGTTCTGGGAAGATAGACAATGGGTTTCCCGTTCAGCATACATTCCGATACTGCACCATAGCCGAGTTTTGAGAACATCGCGTCCGTTGATGCAATAAGGTCCTGGTATCTGAAATGTTCCTTCGTTATAAGATGAAAGTTACGGGGATTACCCGGAAGCGGGTATACTCCGAGAAATTCCCAGTCGGTAAATTTTTCAAGATCGTTCCACTGTGCGGTATGCATACCGAAATTACCGACATAGATAAGTCCGATTTTTTTATCCTTTTGAATATTGAATCTGGAAAGAATGTGGTTTCTGACATCTATTCCTTTACGACCGACTACATTGACCGGAATCCGGTTTTTAAAATAATCCATTTTTAGAGCAGGGGAGAGTGCCAGCAGTGAATCAGCAAGCTCATACTGTTTTTTGATAGTATCAAGCATTGGTCTGTATTGTGGCATATCGTCAAGATATTCCTGATAGATGTCATACCAGGTGAAGTTGGTGATTGCAATTGATTGCAGGGAACAGGCGTGTGCAATTTCGAATGCAAACGGGGTTATATCACTGATTATTAGGTCGACGTTGTGCTTTTTGCACAGATGTATCTCTTTATCAAGAAGTGCTTTGTTCCTTTCGGCAAGCATCGCATAACGGGACAATGTTGATGCAACATCGGTTGTGACACCATCAGATTGTATACATCCGCAATCAAACTCACCCGGGATGTAATTGAATTGCCGTGTCAGCTCTTCACGGAAAAACGCCTCCGGGAGTGTTGTCCTGAATGTTATATGACACTGTGATGGCAGTGCATCTGCAATGCTGCAGGTTCTTACACCATGGCCGTATCCATGTGATGTAACGTAGTAAAAAATGTTCACGTTGCAATTCCTTGTATGTTTAAATTATTGATCAAAAGCTGAATGTAATGCTGTTGCCGATACAGGCGACCTTTTTTTGTGCAGATACAATAGAAAGTGAGCTAATAATTAAAATCAGTATGCATTTTTTCATGTTTTTTTCCAATTCTCAGGATAAATTATTAATTAATATACTATGATAAACGTTGATTCTGATGAAAAAATTGTTACTGTGTTGATGGTTTGATGCAATTACTTGAAATCAGGTGGACTGTTGGTCGTTGTCTGTTGCCTATTTTTTTTGAAACAATTGAAAAACTAATGAACGGAACGTTCATTTTTGCGACTAATCACAATAGACAGGTACGGTGTTAACGTTAACAGTTGTTTTGTTACTACGATTAGCGGGATGTTACAGGTTACAATTCTTTGGTAAATAACAGGAGATGAAAATGATTAAAAAGGTTATGCGGTATCTTATTGCAGCAGCGGTAAGCATCCCATGTATGGTTGTGTCATCAGATGCCGCCGGAGTTATGCGCGATATAACATCGATGCAGATTGTTGCCGACATGAAACTCGGATGGAATCTTGGTAATACGCTTGACGCATGGGTAGAAGGTTCCAGCGGACTTGGACTGGCAACAGAAACCAGCTGGGGAAATCCTAAAACGACAAAAGCCATGTTTGATGCGCTCAAGGCTAAAGGTTTCAAAACCGTTCGTGTACCGGTAACCTGGAATGGTCATTTCGGTGGAGCTCCATCATATACAATTGATAAAGCATGGCTTGACAGAGTTGAGGAAGTTGTCAAGTATGGTATCGATAACGGGATGTATGTTATCCTTAATTCGCATCATGACGAATGGGTAAAACTGTATGCATCATCGCAAACGGAAGTTACTGCGAAAATTACAAAACTATGGGAGCAGATAGCTGGTCGTTTTATTGATTACAGCGATTACCTCATATTCGAAACACTCAATGAACCAAGGCTGTATGGTGAATCATCAGAGTGGAATGGCGGTACCGCTGATGCCCGCAAAGTGCTTAATGCATACAATTTGGCAATTGTCAATACCATGCGAAACAGTGGCGGAAATAATGCCCTTCGTCATATCATGATCCCGACTCACGCAGCTACATCGATGGATGTTGCCCAGAATGATCTTGTTATTCCAAATAATGATAAACGGATTATCGTTTCACAGCATACCTATTGGCCCTATACCTTTACAATGGAAAATCCCGGAAGTAACACCTGGGGTACAGCAAGCGATAAGAGTGCCTGTGATGCAGAGCTTGACAGAATTTATAATAAGTTTTGTAAAAAAGGTATCCCGGTAGTCGTTGGTGAATGGGGCACCATTGATAAAAACAATACTTCCGCACGTACTGTCCATGCAGAGTATTATACTGCAGCAGTCAGAAAACGCGGAATGCTTCCGGTCTGGTGGGATAATGGTGATTCCAAAGCCGGTGGTTTTGCACTGCTTAACAGAAATGCCGGCTCATGGTATTTTCCTGAGATTGTTGATGCACTTATTAAAGGCTCAAATGTTGCTGTTTCTGTTGAAAAAGATGCAAAGTTTTTAAATATGGTAAAAAACAATCCGATTTCAATTGAAAACGGATTTGTCAGGTATACGCACAACCTCGATGGTGCTGTTGCCATAAATGTTGTCGATCTTAAAGGCCGGGCAGTTTGCAGTGTTATCAATGCTGCGATAACAAAGGGAGATCACGTTTTCAGAATTCCGACAGATCGTATGTCCCGCGGAAGCTATGTGCTTAATGTTGCGACAGCATCCGGTGCAGTTTCGAAAAAGTTCAACAACTACTGATAGTTCTTTTTGTAAAGATATACGCTATCTGAATCCCTCGTCAATGTTTTTGACATAGTGTTTACAAGGCGGGAGTGTACTTATGCGCTCGCCCCCGCAGGGGGACTTTAAGAGCAGAATAGCTTGTTTAGCCTATTTCTTCAAGTCCCCCTGCGGGAGCCCCTTGGGAACACCTGCCGAGGTGGGATTTAGGGGGCGTGTCTCACATGTCAAGGTTAAGTTAACGACATTGGAGGTGGGGGCGTGTGATTGATACAAATATAACGTTCTTTTCTCTTAACCTCAAGGCAACGATCTGTGAGGGGGGCGTAATATTGACAACCTAAAATTCGTGTATGTTAGACGCTTCACCCCAGATCTTATCCCTGAGTCCTGATGATCGTACAATACGTGAGTTTACACAAGCATTGAGCGAGTCGTGAGTACCCCAAATCTCAACATGCTTTTTGGCACGGGTTACTGCTGTGTAAAGAAGTTCCCTTGTGCATATAGGTAGTCGTTGCGGTGGAAGTATTACAAGAACGCTATCAAATTCGGATCCCTGCGATTTATGGATAGTCATTGCATATGATGGCTCATAATGCTGGATCTGTCCGGGGTGATGATATACTATTGATGAATCCTGGTTTTTAAAGGCGATCATAAGTGCATTATTGGTTGTATCATTTCGTGAAACAATACCGGTATCTCCGTTAAAAACATTCAATCGGTAATCATTTGCAGTTACAAGAACCGGTAATCCGGCATAAATGGCTGACGATGATGAGACCCGATGCCCCGGGGTTAACTGCGATAGAATGTGGGTATTTAGTGCATCAACACCATACTCTCCGTCCCTGACTGCGCACAGTATTCTAAAGCTGTCAAGTAGCTCAAAAGCCTGCTCCGTATCGGTACACGTAAGGAGCGGACGGAAATTTTTTGCAATTATTTTTTGAAGCTGCATATTGAAATCAGTGTCAGATGTAAAGGAACGGAATGTGCATTCTGTCTGATTGTTGTCATTAAGAATTGATACAACATCCTGCATTGAACCATTGTTAATTGCCTTACTCAGAGAACCGATACCTGATGTATCGTTAAAACGATAACTCTTTTTAAGGGTAATGGTGCTGT
>CAYMGX010000205.1:0-5450 GCA_964390065.1 uncultured Fibrobacter sp.
CTTGAATTTGAGTGTGAGGACTATATTTCATTAAGATTATAATGGCCGTTCAAACCGGCAATTGAACGGCCATTCTTTATCTTCAGAAATTATGGTATATACCCATCTGAAAGTGTCTCTAAAAACAATACAAGCGCATCCTCTTCTGCATCAGTTAAGCCAAGATTACCAAGTTCAGTAGTATTTATATTTTCAGATAACTCGGGCGCTGGCCAGCTTTCAACATCCCTGGTATTATAAAAGTGGATAATCTCTTTAAGAGATTTGAAATAACCATTATGAGCATATGCTTTGACGAAATGCGTTCCAGGACGTTTGTCAACATTACGCATCGTTGGAACCTTGAATTTTCCTAAATTTTCATTTGCGTAAGAAGCCCATTTAGAGGTCGTTTTAAGATACCCCCCCCAGTCCTGAATCAATCCAGTTTTTTCCTGCCGGATTAATAGGTTCACCATTTACTAAAACCTTATCCATTGTATAGAACGGATTTTCCGGATTTCTGGGGATACCAAGATTGTCATAGGAATAATCAGTAAAAAGTGGTTTATTACTATATGGCCCAACTGTACTGGTATGACATACAGCACATTTCCCTGCTCCATTAAAAACATCTAGTCCCTGAAGTTCTTCGGGGGTAAGTTCTGTTTTTCCCTGAAGGTAGTAATCATACTTTGATGTAAATGAACAGACTTCACTTGACGCCTCGAACGCTGCAATTGCCAAACCTGCCCTGTTATAGTTTTTATTTATTTGATCGGGTGTGTAAAATGTTAATGGCGTTCTGAAAGCATACAACCACAAACAAGAATAAGCTGATTTTGCAATTTGACAAAGTACGGATGCTTTGCTCGGATTATTCTGCTCTACAGGATTTAAAAAAGGTCCAAGGGCCTGATCTACTGCCGGATTCCCCAAAAGCTCTCCGGTAGCGCGTCCATCCCAGAAGTTGCCTCCAACAAATGTCCCTGTCTGATTATCATAATGAAGAACAGGACTGAACGTTGCATATGCTGAACTTGGGGGCTTTCTGTTGCCAAACCGTTCGTGTATAGTCCCGGGGTAAACACCACCGGTCTTATTGACTGAAGGATCCGGGCCGGTGAAACCTACATTTACGCCATGACAGGTAGCACACGACATGACTTCAGGAGGTGATGATATCTTATCAAAAAAAATAAATTTTCCCAATTTTTCTATGTTTGTTAATTCGTCAGGATCGTGGTTCTTCTTGTTTGAGGAAAAATTTTCAATAGTATTACCTTGCGAAAAAGATAATACATAAAGAGAACTGATAAGTAGTGATGTTACTTGAAAACATCGGGGAAATCTGACTTTGAACATACCCAAACTCCTTGTTAAAGAAAATAGATAGAGAGATCTGAGAACAAAGTAGATAGACAGCAAATGCCGGTTAGTAACGATAATAGAAATTATGCGTGAATTGTTTCTTAAAGTTTAGCAGGTATAATAATGCAGATAGAATTGCACGCGATAAAAAAGAAATATATAACATATGAACGATAATGTATATAGATCGCATTGATTTTTTTATTAATTTATTAACAAATCTGGCATAAAACGAAAAGATACGAATGCGCGCTGTGGAAAAAAGCGTATCTACAACAAAAAAATAATAAATACATTCTAAAAAGGGAATATAGTATGAAATTTACTGTGCCTGTTAATTTGCTTGTTAAACGCAGATTTTCCTGCCGCTCATTTTTAAATCAGCCACTTGAAATCACCGAAATAGAATCAATTAACTCACAGCTTTCAGAAATTCATTCCGGACCATTGGGATCTCCTTTACGATTTAAGCTTATTGCATCATCTCATGAAAAGAATGATGAATTAAAAGGGTTAGGTACTTATGGAGGGATTAGAAATTCAGCTGGATTTTTGGCCGGTGTTGTTGACTCTTCGAAGAAAAATCTGGAGGATTACGGTTTTGTACTTGAAAAGGTTATTCTTCATATAACTGACATGGGCTTAGGAACCTGCTATCTGGGCGGGTTATTTACGCGGAGTAGCTTTGCAAAAATACTTTGCATGACCGGGGGTGAAATTATGCCGGCAATTGTAGCTCTCGGAAAAATGGCCGATCCTGAACGTGCCAGGAAGGCACTTATTCGTCAATTAGGCGGTTCTTTTAAAAGAAAACCCATACAGGAAATCTTTT
The DNA here is from genome assembly GCA_964390065.1 of uncultured Fibrobacter sp. Classification (GTDB taxonomy): domain Bacteria; phylum Fibrobacterota; class Chitinivibrionia; order Chitinivibrionales; family Chitinispirillaceae; genus JAAZBG01. Next base: position 2,183 of record CAYMGX010000205.1, read on the forward strand.
TTAGTAATGATTTTCATACCCCGATTACTTCAGAAGATGCAGGTAGCTTCACACCACTTTTAGAGATGGTTCAATGGGCACCATCAGCTGTTAATAAGCAACCCTGGAGGATTATTAAAAAAGGTAATGTATGGCATTTCTATCTCAATCGTACAAAAGGATATTCAACCGGACTTGTAGCAAAATTAGTTAAAATGGAAGATATTCAACGGTTAGATATTGGAATTGCAATGTGTCATTGGGAATTAGGTGCAAATGAAACAGGATTACAAGGACGTTGGGTTGTTGATTCACCAGATATAGAAATTCCAGACAATTTGACAGAATATGTTGTCAGCTGGAAGTGTGATTGATCATGATTAAAAAATTTACAATGAGACATTTTTAAAGATTGATTAAAGTGGCAAAAATTGACAGAGTGGTTACAGGTAAATAACAGTGACAAACCAAAATAGCTGCCGCAGTGATAACGCAGGTACTCCGGCTGTGCTGCTCGATGTTATTTATAATATCAATTTGGCTCGGAAGAAGACGGGCGTGAGGAATGAAAACTAAATGAGAAAAGAAATTCAAAAAACAATAGTGTCGTACAATATTGCTGCGTGTGATTTCGAAAACACAATAGCAAAACTTGACAATTATAACGAAACGTATGACTTTTTTTGTAAATCATTGAAACCAAATGATACCATTTTGGATTTAGCATGCGGACCTGCAAATATTTCTTTCAATATTATAAAAAAAATGCCATCCGTTCAAATTACAGGAATAGATTTATCAGAGAAAATGATAGACATTGCTAAACAAAAAATACCATCAGGTAATTTTTTTGTAAATGATATAATCCATTATAAATCAGACAATCCGTTTGATGCAGTACTACTGGGATTTGCTTTACCGTATTTAAATAAATCTGAAATTGAAGAATTATTTAAGAATATCAATCGGAATTTAGTGCATAATGGAAAACTGTATTTGAGTTTCATGGTTGGAAGTAAAGAAGGATTTGAAATTCCGTCATTTAATCAATCAGTTGAACTATATGTTCATTATCATGAGAAAACTGAAATTCACTCAATATTGGATCAAAACCAATTTAGTATACAAAAGGAGTGGGAACTTGATTATATTGAAACGGATGGAAGTATTACAAAAGATAGTATTATGATTGCACAGAAAACTTAAAAAGAATCAGAAACCGGGCTGATTTGATGAAACCCCTTGTTACTGATAGAAGTATTAAGAGATATGACAGAGAAAATCGAATTGAGAACAGGATAAATTTACAGAAGAAAAATGTATTGGATTATTTTAATTATTGCAGGACTTTTCGAAACGTTATTTGCTTCGTGTCTGGGAAAAGCTAAAGAAACAACGGGGCAGGAGATGTATCTGTGGTATGCCGGCTTTTTAGTTTCGCTAACCATAAGTATGATTTTACTTATTAAAGCAACACAGAGTTTACCTATCGGGACAGCGTATGCTATATGGACAAGTATTGGTGCGGTTGGAACGGTTTTAGTCGGAATTATTATTTTCAAAGAACCTGCAACATTTTTGCGGATACTTTTTTTAACAACGTTAATTGGCTCTGTTATTGGATTAAAAGTAGTCTCGCATTAATTGAAGAATATCGAAAATAATAACAACGAACCGTTGTTCAATAGATCAAAAGGTATACAAAGATCAACTTGTAAACCAGTCGTTATTATATATTACTAAAACTCTTTAATTGTAAATAACAGAATGTTATAAAGTAGCGTAAGATTAGGTTAATGATAAATTTTATGGATGTGCAGTAGCAGGAAATGTAGAGTATCGTGCAAATTGTGAATGGCACTTTTTATTTGTTTGTGCGGAATTCTGGATTAATTTAGAAATAGTGTAGAACAACAACGCAAGGAGTTTTTCATGAAGACAAATGTAAGGAATAATGTAGACTGGGTAGGGAAAGTTGATTGGGAGTTGCGGAAATTTCATGGAAATGAATACTCCACTCACAAGGGTTCATCCTACAATTCGTATTTAATACAAGAGGAGAAGACTGTCCTTATTGATACCGTATGGAAACCTTTTGCAAAAGAATTTGTTGATAATCTTCAAAGTGAAATTGATTTAAAAAAAATCGATTTTATTATCGCGAACCATGCTGAGATCGACCATAGTGGTGCATTACCAGAACTTATGAAGAAGATTCCGGATACACCTGTTTACTGCACTGTAAATGGAGTGAAATCACTGACCGGCCATTATCATCAGAATTGGAATTTTAAACCAGTTAAAACCGGTGATTCCCTTGAGCTTGGAAATGGTAAAAAAATCATTTTTATGGAAATGAAAATGCTGCATTGGCCGGACAGTATGGCGTGCTATTTGACAGGAGATAACATTTTATTCAGTAATGATGCTTTTGGACAACATTATGCAACCGAGTATCTTTTCAACGATCTTGTTGATCAGGATGAATTGATGAATGAATGTACTAAATATTACGCAAATATTTTAACTCCATTCAGTTCATTTGTTGAGAAAAAGATTGAAGAAGTGATCTCTCTGAAATTACCTATCGATATTATTGCTACCAGTCATGGTGTAATCTGGAGAGAAAATCCAACTCAAATTGTTGAAAAGTATCTGGCATGGTCAAAAGCATACGCCGAGAACCAGATTACAATTTTATATGATACTATGTGGGATGGAACAAAGAGGATGGCTGAGGCAATTACACAGGGAATAAAAGCTAACGATAAAAGTGTAACAATTAAACTGTTCAATATCTCAAAAACAGACAAAAATGATATCATTACCGAAATATTCAAATCAAAAATGATTCTTGTAGGTTCACCAACTATCGGAAGAGGTATTACAAGTGCTACAGCAGGTATTTTGGAAGAAATTGAAGGTTTAAGATTTATGGGTAAAAAAGCAGCAGCTTTTGGTGCTTATGGCTGGAGCGGTGAATCAGTTGCTAAAATTACCGAGTGGTTAAAAAAGTCCGGTTTTGAAGTTATGAATGATGGGATACGATGCCTCTGGAATCCTGATGATTCAGGTATAGCTCAGTGTATTGATTTTGGAAAAAAGTTAATACAAAGTTAAGTTACTGTGTTCTAAAGAGAGATCCCCCCATATTCCCCCCTAAATCAAGGGGGGCGCTTCCGGCAGGGGATAACTTTTCTGCCAGAAATACCAGAGTCACAAGTGTCCTAACTACGATGAGCCTGTTTCTCGATATATCAGCAATCATCCTAAAATCCGCAGTTGAATC
>CAYMGX010000206.1:0-5345 GCA_964390065.1 uncultured Fibrobacter sp.
AAAACGCTGCAGCAGACGAAAGGCTGGGAAGGGCTAGGCAATATCAGTTATGGTGCGTGGGCTGCGGTGGGTGTTGGAATTGAAGCATCCTTTAAAATTGGTTACTGGGATAACCGGTTCAGAATGGCGGCAAAAATTGGAGCGGTTCTCAAGGCGGGAGCGGGTACACATATCGGCTTTGCGATTGATCCGCTGAATATAGGTAAACTGGTCTATACCGTATGTGTTTCGTTGAATTTTAAAGGTATATCCGATATATTAGATAAAGAAATTGAAAAGTTTTACCATAGTCTTATGTTGAACTGTTACTACACCGGAAATACCATCGCCGATGTTTCGCAGAAGCTGGTTATGGAAATTGAACGTTTCGGCGGAAGCGTGAGCAGGAGCGCCGAGGCGGCACTCAGTGGGTTGAAGAGTATTGATGACAGATTCGATGAGTACATTCCGGGGTACACCGGATTCAAACAATACAATAATTCATTCATTCTGTTAAAGGATACCTACAATTATTTAAAACGTGAAAATGAGAAAGATAAGCGGCGGGAGAATGCGATACGCAGTGTTCATACTGCAGTAAAAGACAACCGGTGGTGCTATACAAACTGGCAGATCAAGGCTGATCTGATTGCAGATATATGTACCGGTTCTCCCGGATGGTCCCGTTTTACACAGGAAGACAAGGAAAATGCCATCCTTGAGATTGTCAACAGCTTCCGCCATGCGGAGGAAGCAAAAAAAGTTGAAAAATCGCTTAGTTACGAAAATAAATCAATCGCACAAGAACTCGATGGAGATCAACTTAAAAAATATCGGGAAAAAATCGCAAGCCTAAAATAAGGAGTGAATATAAATGTATCGTCCGACATTGTTGTTTTTTGTAAGCCTGTTTCTTTTCTGCTCAGAAAAACGTCAAGCACCAGAACCCCAAATAAGTCCGACTGAAATGCTGCTGTTCATGGCAGAATCCTTCAAGGATATTAATCCGCTCCGTCCGCCTGGTGATGTTACGGAAGAAATGAACAAGTTTGAGAATTATTTAACAAAGGGTGCTAAAATAGATTCTGCCGATAATAAGGATAGAACCGCCCTGATACTTCTTTCGAATACAGCCGAAGCGAATTATTTCTCGACAGTGACTGCATTGGCAAAGATTCTTCTTGAAAATAAGACCGATGTGAGAATCACTGACTATTATAAGCGAACTGCTCTTCACTATGCGAGTGTCAACGGAAACAAGTCTCTGGTGGAGCTGCTTGTCAACAATGGTGCTGATGTCAATGCACTTGATGAGTCAAAGGTTAACTCGGTTGCAGCTGCTGTTTTGGGAGGTGATCACGTGGAAGTTGTCGATTTTCTCATCGAGCACGGGGCGGAACTGACATGGCGTGAACCCAAAATGGGCAGTGACGACAGTCTGACGCTTCTGGATATCGCTAAAATGAGAAACTACACAAAGACCGCAGCATTGCTTGAATCTAAAATGGGAAAATAGGGGGGGCTGGTAGTCCGTTGTCTGGAAGGTAGGTAATCACTCTTTTTTGTGCTTAATGCCAACTATTTATGACATGTTATGTAACGGGTGAAAACCACAGAAATGCTTTTGAAAGAGAATGGGGCGACTATCAGCCTGTCAGTGATTAAAATCTGCAGCCTTAAAATAAAAAGTCAAAAATATGAACTGGTATCGTTCTTCGCCGCAAGGAAAAAGTCTCAAACAGCAGATTCAGGAACTTAATGATATATTGTGTAAATTCGAAATTGATGCGCGATTCGAAGATCAGGCCTATAAATTCAATAATGAAACCACTGTAACTCAGGGAATAAAGCCAAGAGCCATTACAGATAATTCGAAAATCATTTTAACAAATATGAGGGCAGTTGCGCATGGTCGTCTTATGGAATTTTAAATCCGTTTAGCAACAGACATGATCTTGCAGAGGGCGCGGCAGGCTCAGAAAACCCTGTACTTGACTTAAGTAATCCATTTAATTGTACTATTACCATAAAGAATGGCCGTATTGATAAAATCGAAACAACTTTGTCCCGATGGGGATCATGAAAAAGTCATATGTGTGTATTATTGTATGTCAATAAACAGTTAGTTGTTGATACTGCATTAAAAAGATTGCATTGTCCTATGACAAATACCCCGAAACAATTCGCCGCATATCCTCAACCATGTAAAGAGGTAAAGAAAGTAACTTAAAAGAAATCGCAGTCGTACCTGATTGTGTCCCGCTTGATACGTTTACATTGTGATAGTCAGGCTGTGAACAATCAAAACGGATCGCGATACCTGATTGCTTTTCGAGAATAAATTGATGCAGTGACTTTAATGAACCTGCTTTTCCTGCTTTTACTTCAACTGGTAGTATGTTGGTGTCTATTTGAAGCAGGTAATCGATTTCTGCATTGTTTTTTTTCCCTTCCCGTAACCAGTAGAAAATCTCAGGTCTGAAACCCTCTGCTAAATTGTAAAGAAGGTGCTGACCGATAAATTGCTCTGCAATGTGGCCCTTATTAATAAATTTAGCTGATACAAAAGATTCATCAGAAATGGCTTTAATACCGCACATTGCATTCATAAGACCAATGTCGAGAAATAATGGTTTGTAAACTGAACTATCCGACATTGCACCAAGAGGTATTCCGGATGCAGATGTGTGGTATACAGGTGTTACAAGTCCGGCAAGTGAAAGCAGATTAAATGCTGATCGTACCTGATGAGCCCGAAGATGCGGATCTACATTTACATATTTAAATTTTTCACCTACAGTTGATGGCACATAACTAAATACTCTTCTAATTATTGCCAATTCCTCTTTTGATGCATATTTTGAAAAGTCGGCTTTATATGTTTCGATAATTGATTCATGGATCTCGTGTACACCGCTCATTGAACCTGTTTGTACAAAAAGATTTGTTGCTTCCGGCATACCACCTGCAATCATGAATTCTCTTAAATGCAATAGCAGTTGTTCATGCGCGGCATCGGATGGCGTTGTATCAAAAGAAAATGAACTGATATATGTACTCAACTGTTTTTTCCCTTTTGCATCGAGATATTCCTTGAATGTCAAAGGACCAAGATAATAGAATTCAACTCTGCCGACAGGCATTGAAAATGTATGATCAGTCAATGCAAACTCAAACAGTGATCCTGCGGCAATCACAGGCAGATCGTTTTTCTCCTCGAAAAAGTATCTGAGTGAAGCAATTGCATTAGGGGCAGCTTGAATTTCATCAAGAAAAAGAAGATTGTTTTTTAAATCAGGTACAAATGATTTTCCAGATACAAACTCGCATTCGTTCATAATTCGTGTGATATCAAACGTAGAAAAAACAGAATCTAACCGTGAATATTTTTCGAGATTAATTTCTATTAGATTCAATCCAAGATTTTTAGCAAACTGCCTTACAAGGAATGATTTTCCAACCTGACGCGCCCCGCGAATAATAAGCGGTTTTCTATTATTCTTTGAATACCAATTACTTAACCAATTTTCTGCATTTCGTTTCATGGGCTAAATATACAGCATTTGTCGAATATATTCAAGCAAAATGACAAAACAGGTGGCTCTTATAGCACTTTAGTGACAAAACAGGTACCTGTTTTGTCGCGAATCATGCTAAAACAGGTACCTGTTTCATCGTAAGGGAATTAAATTCCATATTTTCAGATTTTTATTTTTGGTACGACATCGTATATTTATATAAAGTTTTGGCAATACAACAAGGAAAAATTATCAGAGGACATTGCATGGTTACATGTACAAACAAAATCAGAGCTGCGATTGCTATCGCATTCATGTTTTCGGTGGTTTGTTTTACACAGGAGATTACTGTCCATATTAATTCAGGAAATCCCGCATTACCTTTTCCCCAATTTAACGATTATGTCAATGAATCCGGTACATTACAGAACCTTGCCCGGAAAAATGGAGCCGGAGTTACGCATGCAGAGATGGAACAGTCGATCCGTGATGCATATCAGATCATGATGAACCGTGTTGTTAAAACAGGTAAAAGTTTCGGTGGAAAAGAATACTTGAAATTTCTCTCGAATCCTCAATGCTCTGAAGGTGACGGGTATGGGCTTCTTGGTGCTGCGTCAATGGCTGACAAGGAAACATTTGATGGACTCTGGCTGTATGTTCACGATTCAACACTTAACAAAGTGAAACTTTATAGCGACTGTATGGAGACAAGCCCAGGATATGCATATAGTCAGCTTCCTGGCTGGACCGGTGCAGGTGCAAATTCAGCTACTGATGGTGATGTTGATATCGCTTTAGCGTTAGTCACTGCCTATCTGCAGTGGGGAGAGTTCATGGGTATTACTGATGCTTGCGGGGAACCGGTTTCGTATAAAAAGGAAGCGATAAATTTACTTAAGGGATTGACAGATACATTGTCATATGGAGCTGCAAACAATTCAACACTTATTAGTGGTGATATCGGTCTTGATGGCTATTTTAAAGGTGGTGATTCCTGGACCGAACTTACATCATGGGCAAGTGACCTTTCAAAAAGCGGATTTTCTAAACCACCTCAGTATAAAGGTGCAGATATGCAACACATTGACTACGCTGCACCCTCATACTTTCATGCATTTGCAGATTTTTTAGCAAATGAAGATTCAGTGAAATATGCATGGAATATTTATCAGTTTCGCCGCGCGGAGGCATCATCAGACTGGTTGATGGGGCAGATGTTCAAAAATGAAAAGATGATTCCATTTGCTGGGTTGGTTGAGTTGTTAAATGATACTAATGCTACATTCTCCAGTTTTTCTGATGGCGAAGATTTCCGCTGCGCCTGGAGAACAGTCCTGAATGCCGTATGGTATGGCAATCCGAAATCAAGCTGGGATCCTGTTTCTCATCAGGTAATGCAAGGTGTGGGAAATACGTATGAACAGAGTATCGGTAAACGGTATGCCCGTTTTTTATGGGACAGCAGACAGGCACCCTGGAACAGTGCGTGTATTGTCAATGTTGGTACTGATAAGAGTGTTACCTACTGGGGGCCGGAAATATTGAAGCAATTCTATTCGCCTCTTGGTGAACAGTTAGGTACATTTCCACTGAACTGGGTTCCGGGAACAGGTTCTCCATCAGCAGTCATATCGCAGGATTTCAATCTTATGGCAGAACTTTACAGAAAACTTGAAATTACTTGGGATGGCAATGAGGGAGACGATCGCTATCTGAAGAGTGTTCCATTTTATTTCCACGGATGGTTCCGTCTCATGGGAATGCTTACATTGACAGGTAATTATCAGGCGTTATCGAACATTAAACCATCAGCAAATATGAAAGTGTATCTTGATGTCGATAAAA
>CAYMGX010000207.1:0-5301 GCA_964390065.1 uncultured Fibrobacter sp.
GTTGTTGTCACGGTATCAACACTGTTTGAAAAACATTGCGTTTTAGCAAGATCCGCCCAGTTGGCGTTGAGTTTTACTGTGTCTGTCTTATTAATGAGTACATAAGGTTCAGGTTTCTGGATACCACCTTTTCCAACTGCATCGGTATAGCGGACATCTGTTGCTGTAAAGCATGTGTCTTTCGGTAGCGGCCCATCTTCATTGAATAATCTTATTACCGTTATAATCGGTTCACCAGCAATGAGCTTTTCCGGTGGTGTCACAATCTCTATATCAATGCGGGTTGGGGGACCCATAGTGAATTCTACATCAAGAGTATCCGGTATTGTTCTATTGTCAGTTTCAAGATTAACGAATATTTTTCCACTGGCAATATCAGTCGGATCAATTCTCCATGTAGAGGAGATACCAGGACTCTTGATTGCTTTATCCAGGGATGGACTGTTAGACCAGTTTCCAATATCAATATATTGCCACTGGTCAGTATCAGAACGTAATCCCTGAACTCTTAGAAGTGTGTCCTGATTTGTATTCATTACAAGTGTATCAGCTGCAGTATCAGTTCCGGTGACAATTCGCAGTTGTCTGAAATAATATTCCAGCAATTGAACAACGGTACTGTCCATGAGGCCGCTGATATCCTGAGCAAATACTTGTGCAGTACCATTTTTTGACCGACGTGTAATAAGTCCATCACCGATAGCAACTATTCCATTTTCAACGTTTACAAAGGTATCATTATTTACAACACCCCATACAGTCGCTTGTGAGAATCCTGTAAAGTTCCCGTCACGATCTCTTAGAACTGCATAACCATGTGTAAATGAAACGCTGTCCTGGATTATTAATGTGTCAACAGGATTCGGATGGTTAATACTTGCCATCTGGTTTGGAGTTGGTTCAATGTAAAGTTTTGCAGGTTTTCCCGGTGTAATGAAGATTTTAACTGTATCAGAGAAACTGTATGTCGGACTAATTGTAATAGTTGCAATAACTTTTACATTCCGGTAAGCTGAGTCGGCATTGAATATGGTGTAATTACCGGCAGTTGAATTTAATGTGCCACTGTTTATATGTCCGCTATTTTCTTCAATACGCCATGAGATGGTTGACAATTTTGATGCATTTGTTTCATACTCACTCAGCCAGATTCCGTGCTGCTCGAAGATTTTAGCATAAAGAGTATGTGTAGAATCTGCGGATACAATAATGGAATCCGGAAGGTTTGGCAATGGCACTGTACCTGGTGACGGTGCACCTGCATTATTGTAAAGTACCAGGCGGGTTGGTTTATCTGGTATTACGATAATCGGGAGGGTGTCCGGGATTGCTTTACCCAACGTAACATAGATTATTCCTTTGCCGGTGTCTGATGACGTGAAATCCCATGATCTGTCAAGAGGACCATTTGAAAGGTTACCACTAAGAACACTGAACCAGTTGGCTTCAACAGCAACCCATTTATTGTCATAGGAGCGTTTTCCTTCTACCTGGATAATCGTGTCCTGTCCCAGTATCATCGTGAGTGCGCCGATCACCGGATTTCCATCAATAAGTATTCGAAGTGAGTCGTATACAAAACTGTTTACTTTTGCAATAACATTGTCAGTAAATGTACTGCTATCTCTGTTTGTTGCGGTAATTACAACAGTTCCTGCAGTGTCAAGTCTTAACAATTTCCCCTGACCAATAACTGCAACATCCTCAACGGCTGAGATAAGTGTAGCAATGCTGCTGGACCAATCAGTACTGTTTGATGATGAAACGAAATTACCTTCCTTGTCCCGTAATACTGCGTATACATTTTTCAGTGTGTCCCGAATGTCAAAAATTACAGTGTCAAGAGGATTGTCATTGACAAGGTATATACCTGTGGGTGTTGGTGTTTGTTCAATTACAAGATGCGATGGTGGTCCGGCTTTCACATAAAGTAAAATGCTTGAAGTCAGGTTAATATTACCCTCACTAAATCTCACTGTAAGTCTAAAATTGTTATACGCATTTTTAGGTATAATGGAAACCTTGTGTCCGTTTCGTGCAATTAGTGTGTCAACAGGTTGTCCATTACCGTTTAGTTTTGATAGCTCCCATGTAATCAGGGATTTGCTGATATCAATATTTTCATAGGCGGAGAGCCACAAATCGTTTCTATCGAACAACTTCGCGACAAAAAAAGCTTCTTCGGATGCAGTTATTGTATCAACTACAGGAGGTATGGAGTACGGCTCCAACGAAGAAGGATTGCCATCTTGTTTGTAAACCGATGCTTTGGCAGGTAACCCGCTTTCAAAAATTGCAACAACAGCATCACTATTTAGAGACCCTGCCCGTGTAATAGCAATTGTTCCTGTGCCGGGAGCTGTTGGTGTTACAATCCAGTTATTGCGTGATGAGGGAGGTGTGCCTGTTACCGGAAGTCCTGCAGATATGCTCCACTTTACATCAATATTGTCCCACCCTTTTCCATCAGAGCGTTTTCCGCGGGCATAGAGAATCTGTGATGCATCGGTTCGAACTCTTATCGTATCAATTAGTTTTATTCCATTATCGATAATGTAAATCTGGAGTGAATCGTAAGTAATATTAGTTAACGAAACCAGAATAGAGTCTTTAAGAGCTGGTGTTGTACTGCTTGTAACGTATGCCATCACCTGTTTGAGACTATCAGTATTTCTCTCAATAAGCCCTTCCCCAAAAAATATTCTATTTGTCGATGATGCTTTTGCGATCAAACTGTCTTTGCTTGACCATGTGGCTACTTCTGCAAACGAAATCGGGTTATTATTCAAATCCCGTATTACAGGATACAGCAATTGAGTGGTTTGCGTTGAATTAAATTGAATTGCAGACAGATCTGATGGTGACTTCAGAAGGACAGTGTCAGTCTGAATTGTCAGGTGATGGTTTGCTCCGGGTACAGTATAAATTCGTACTGAATCAGCAAAAACCTTACCATTCTGGCTAAATCTTGCTGTGATTAACATTAGGGAATAAGCAATTTTCGGAGCATAGCTTGCCATGTTTCCTGCGCCTGTCAGTGTTCCTGTTTGTGGTGTGATCTGATATGATATCTCCCGTATTGTCCAGGAAATTGGTGCAAGATTATTTTCAAACGATGTTAGCCGTATCCCGTTTGGATCAAATATCCTGGCAAATAACTTTATGGTATCTCCTGCTCGTACCGTATCGGCCGTAATAGGTGGATCAGCTAACGGTATTGTTGTTGTATTATTAGGATAGAGCACCAGGCGGAAAGGACCACCAGATGTTACCGTTACATTAATAGTCGCGGTTCTCCCTGTAAATGATACGCTGACTGTGCCGTGTGCTGTATCGATTGGAGTGAAATTCCAGGTTTGTGATCCCTGCGGAGCTGTGGTAGAAGAGCGAAGTGTGTTTGACATTGACCAGTCTCCTGGAACAGCTTCCCACCCGAGGCCATCAGATCGTTGTCCCTGAACTATGAGCAGCGTGTCATTCGTGGCTGCAATTGTCAATGATGTAATTGGAGTTATTGTTCCATTGATATTTAGTGCAATTCGTAAGGCACTATAGCTCACTTCATCAACCCGGACTGGCACAACGTCACGATATTTCGTTCCGGTATATTGTCTGCTTTGAGCCGCTACTTCGCCCGTACCTGCTGGCCCCTCCTTAAAGACAATCCCCTGACCACGCGTTGTATCACCTTTTTCTACGCGATCAATTACGGTATTAAGTCCTGAAGTGACACTCCAGTTAGTCAATCTGGAAGCGTTAATAAAGTTACCAAATTTGTCACGAATTATCGCATATGCAGAATTTGATGGCTGATTTGACTGTATTCGTAGCTCTGTTAGTGGCTTATCGTTACGCAGTGCATCACCGCTTGTGGGGATGCTACCCTCAATTAATAGATGATCCGGATAGCAGGCTGTTATCCAAATACCCAGTGTATCTCTCAGGAAAATGCCATTTCCGGCATCGAGCGTGCCCTCAATATAAACTGAGTCCCAGGCCTCAGTTGGCCTGAAGCGAACCGTATCACCAAGAGTTGGAGAGAGTGTTGATGCCGCATTTCCGCCATTGTCAATAAATCTCCATGTTGTGTTGTTTGCAAGATCCGGGCGTGAAACACCATCTTCATCAATAACAGTTGAGAATAAGCGTATCGTATCTCCGGCGCATGGATTACCAGTTTTATCCATAGAAAGATTTAAAATGCGCGGTTTGGTTGTAATAATATTTGTGGTGATCCTTATATGTGATTCTGTGGTGTGTCGTTCAGCAAAGAAAAAATCAAATGCATAATCCTGCCCCTCAACCAGTCCGGTGATATCATTGACATTAAATGAACCGCTATTCGCCACGTGTATACCGCCAAGGTCCATCTGAAGTCTGTTATCAATAAATGCCCATACGTCATCATCACCGGTAAAGTTGAACGTGAGACCCGGAGTCATCGTAAATTTCCAGTGAATCTTCATTGTAAACGAGTAGTTATGATTCCTGCCTTCATTTCCCAATCCTCTGCCATCAAGCGGGAAAAATGCGTCATTTCTGTACTCATATACGCCTGGCGTTCCACGGACATATCTAAATGGAAGAGAATCATGTATCTCAATATTTTTAAATGCAGTATCATGACTGACTTTTTGATTGGACCCGGTGTATTTATAGGGAGAGGAATTTTCGTATATAGGGATTGTAGAGTCTTTTGTAGCAGCAGACCAGGGTTTGTACCAGTATTTAATATACGCATTTTTATTTATATTGTCGCGGACAGTCGTTACCACAGGATTTGTATCAGGTCCCAATGTATTCTGTATCATTCCTTTTTTTACACCGGAAAAATGAGGGGTCTCAAACTCGGGGTTTGTGCCATTTGAATGGAAATCATAATAGGTAACCTTTACCCAGAGCGTATCGGGATAAATCTGACTGAATGCTGATTTGGCATTCAGAAAAATTAAACAGATCATAATTGGTAGAATAATTTTCTTCATGATAATCTTCCCCCCTGGAAGAGATAGGTATGATGATTTAATCGTTAAATGCACCTACTTAATGATACACTTGGAGAATGGCATTTTTATATAGGTAATGTATTGTATTTTCGATTATATGTTAAGTGTGTATAATTCATTGTAAATGTTGTACGTTACAAACTTGACACTAAAAGAATGTGTTGTTTCTGATTATACAATTCAGGTATTGGTGATTTCAACGGATTGTTTAAAAACTATGGACGAAGAGGTGAGAACATCATCAACGTAACATTCACAAGGAGGTTCTTGTGTCGTTTGATTACTTCACGCTTAC
>CAYMGX010000208.1:0-5295 GCA_964390065.1 uncultured Fibrobacter sp.
TCGAGTTTATTGTTCAATACAATCTTTTTCAGCTGAAGTGGAGGTATCACAATGTGTAAACTGTTTTTTTCAATGATACTGTTGGCGGTTTTCAGTGCAGGCACTATTGCACAGACCGGAAGTATAAAAGTTGGAAGCACGACAAGAACATTTATTGTCTACACTCCATCCGGACTGCCGGAACAGCCGCCACTTGTTATAGCCATGCATGGTCTTGGAGGGTCCGGTTCACAGCATCGTTCAAGTTCGGGATTTGACAAAATTGCAGACAGGGAAAAATTCGTGGTTGTTTATCCTGATGGTGTTTTCAAAATGAACGGAAGCAACGGATGGGACATATCCAGCAATTCGGATGTTGATTTTATCTCCGCACTTATTGACACATTGAAACTGAAGCATACTATCGATCCCAACCGCGTTTATGCAACAGGGTTTTCAATGGGCGGAATGATGAGTTACAAACTTGCCTGCACCCTCGCTGATAAAATTGCTGCCATTGGCCCCTCAAGCGGCTATCCGCTCGGAAACATGATAACAAGCTGCAAGCCATCCCGCCCTGTTTCCATTTGTCATGCACATGGAACGTTGGATGATGTTGTCCCTTACACCACTCTTGCATCCTGGGTTTCTAAGTTTGTTAAGTCAAACGGTTGCACCGACGATCCGGTAACCACGAATCCGACAGCAAAATATAAAAGAGAATACTGGGGTCCCTGCGATAAAGGCAGCGAGATAATAGTTTACCATTTCGACCAGATGAAGCACGGGTATGTAAACAAGACTCAATATGATTTCAGCGCAAGCGATACATTCTGGACATTCTTTAAAAAACATCCTCTTAATGAAAGTTCCTCTATTGTTAAAACCGCATCCTCAACGATGCAAAAAACAATACCGGTATCAGTGTCCTGTTCCAATGGGGTTATTCACCTTCAAACAGCGACAGCTATACAATCTGTCAGAGTTTCTGATGTCTGTGGCAGGATACTTCTTACGGAACAATATCCGGGTTTAATGGCAAGAAACTTTCATATACCAGTTGGCAGAAACAGTAACGGTATATACTTTGTGAAGATAACCGGAGCATCAGGCAGCAGTGTTTCAAAGGTATTGGTGCAGTGAAGAAAATCTGACCATTCCTCCATGGTACCAAGATATCTCCACCCCGGCTCAAGGCTGCCGGATCTCATGGTCTTCCGACCATTCTGATGCATCTTCCTCATGAGGGGGGTGCATTTTTTAAACCATGTTATCCCTGTGACACACAATGTATACCACTCACTGTTGTATATTAACTAAATAAGAAATTATAACCAGACAGTGTTTTACGCGGTTATGGATATTCACCAGCAGATCAACTTCAGGATACTTGAAGAGTTCAGGGCAATGGCGTTGGGATGATGCATCATATCCGGCAGTTGATGCATTTTCCCGATTGTTTGCAATGAGCCAACGAACCGGGTGTTTAGGCTCTACATAATTGCGCTGGTTAAAGCAAATTATAAAATTCCTCTGCGACAATCGTTAATAATTAAAAATATCATCCATTGGAAAGCGTGATTATTTATATTTCGCTATATGGCGAACTATCGATATATTGAGTATACTATAACAAAAAGGTTTTTAAACCTGATTGAAATTCAAGACGGAACGACCGTACTGCATGATATCGGAGAAAAGTTTGTATGAATTTTTACAATAAACCTGACATTGATGACTATATCACGATTACTAAGGCACTATCGGATCCTCACCGTGTTCGTGCACTCCTTGCGTTGCGTAAAGGAGAACTGTGCGTCTGTCAGATAATCGATCTTTTTGGCCTGGCACCATCAACGGTATCAAAGCACATGTCAATTCTCAAACAGGCTGGACTTGTCAACTCCAGAAAAGATAGTCGCTGGGTGTATTATCGTCTGGTCGAAGAAAATGATAGATGTCGGGAAATCAATGAGCTTGTCAGGTTTACCATTTCCCTTTTAGAGCATGATAAGCAAATTCTCAGCGATGATGCAACAATGTATGGGACCACATCGGATTCATTGTGTAAAAATGAACGAAGCACAATTATTTGAGTTAATAATAATTCAGTAAAGGATCGCAATATGGAAAAATTAAAAATGCTATTCTTGTGTACCGGCAATTCCTGCAGAAGCCAAATGGCTGAAGGCTGGGCAAAGCATCTCAAAGGTGATACTATTGAAGCTTATTCTGCAGGCATCGAAACCCATGGATTAAATCCCAATGCTGTCAGGGTAATGGCTGAAGCTGGTGTTGACATTTCGAACCATCAGTCAAAACATCTTGACGAAATAAAACACATCCCTTTTGATTGGGTAATCACCGTTTGCGATAACGCCAACGAAAGCTGCCCGGTTTTCCCGGGTAAAGTAAACCGGTTTCACATCAGCTTTGATGATCCACCAAGACTTGCGAAGAGTGCAAAGACCGAAGATGAGGCGCTCGATATTTACCGGAGAGTGCGTGATGATATACGGCGATTTGTCGAAGGACTTCCCGAAAATCTTATTTCGAAAGAGGTTGTAAATGGCTGAAAATGAAAAACGATTATCATTTCTTGACCGATATCTGACTCTTTGGATTTTTATAGCTATGGGTCTTGGAGTTGCAATCGGTTGGTTATTCCCTGAATCGTCTGAACTATTGACACAGTTAAGTGTTGGGACAACATCGATACCTATTGCTATCGGCCTTATTATCATGATGTACCCACCACTTGCAAAAGTAAATTATCGCCGGATTGGAGGAGTGTTTTCAGATAAAAAGGCACTATCTCTTTCTCTGGTTCAAAACTGGATTATTGGTCCGATACTTATGTTTGCACTGGCGATCATATTTTTGCGTGGACAGCCGCATCTGATGACCGGAGTTATAATTATTGGGCTCGCACGTTGCATTGCGATGGTAATAGTCTGGAACAGTCTGGCAAAGGGTGATAACGAGTATGCTGCGGCACTTGTCGCATTTAATTCAGTATTCCAGGTACTCTTTTTTGCGGTGTATGCATACATTTTTATAACTGTGCTGCCGCCACTTTTTGGCATTGCAGGCCAGGTGGTGCACGTGTCAATGAAAAGCGTTGCGATTAGTGTTGGGATATATCTTGGAATTCCATTTGGAGCAGGTTTTCTTACACGTATGATACTTGAGCCGTTCAAGGGTGAAGTGTGGTATACAAAACAGTTTATGCCTAAAATCGGGCCTGTTGCCCTTATTGCACTACTATTCACAATCTTCGTTATGTTTATGTATAAAGGAAAGTCAATTGTGGAACTGCCTCTTGACGTTGTGCGAGTAGCCATTCCTCTATCAATCTATTTTCTGATCATGTTTTTCGGATCGATGTTCGTTACCCGAAAACTCAAAATAAATTATAAAGAAGCAGTTAGTCTTTCATTTACTGCTGCAAGTAATAATTTCGAACTCGCGATTGCAGTTGCAGTGGGTGTATTCGGCATTGCATCGCAGGAAGCTTTTGCTGCTGTGATCGGTCCTCTCATTGAAGTTCCTGTAATGATTGTCCTTGTTAATTTTGCTCTCAAAATGAAAACTAAATTTGTAAAGCAGGAAAATGTTGTTTTTTAGATTATCAAAGTCTAACCTCAAAATGAAGGTCTGGTTGATATTAAATAGAAAATGTACCGTCATCATCATCCCGTACGCCCTCATCCTCAACCTTCATTTCTTCCTCCCTTCCTCTAAAATCCAAAATACAACCCGAAATTATGCTTCAGTATCAGATAGATACCGACAAGTATCAGAATAATTGCAGTTATTCTCCGTACCCAGACCTCTATGGCAGTGAGTTTTTTAAATGCGACCCCTACTCTATTCGCAGCAAATGCAAGCAGTACAGCAAACAGCAGTACCGGCAGCGCTGTTCCCAGACCATACAAAACTGACATTATCACCGATGCATTATTCTTTACCGCAAGAGGAATGAGTCCGCCAAAAAAGAGTCCTGCTGAAACCGGACAGAATGCGAGCGCAAAAAGCATTCCAAGAACTCCAGCCCCCCAGACACCCATTGAGTCAATTCTTTTCTGCATGCCCGTGCCAACACCGCCGCCACCCATACTGAATTTCCATATATCAAGAAGCAACACGCCAAGAAGCAGCATGATCGGACCGAGAAACAGATTCAGGTTCCGCTGAAGAAACATTGACACTCCGGGGATCGACAACAATCCCTTTGTGACAAGTATTGCAACCACAAGATATGCAATACTTCTTCCTGCAGTGTATAGCAATCCTGCGAATAATACCAGGCCGGGCTTTTCCACCCTGCGCCCGACATACGAAATCGCTGCAATATTGGTTGAAAGAGGGCAAGGACTTATTGATGTAAGAATTCCAAGCCATAGCGCCGTAACAAGATCGACAAACAAGGTTTCCATGAATCAGGATTCTCCAAGATAGGTTTTTATTTCCTTTGTAACATACGCTTTAAATTCAGCATCATTGTTAAGAAGTTTCCAGACTTTGTCAAGATTAGTCCAGCGAAGCTCTTTCCCCTCTTTTACATCAGAGAGTATCACCGATTGTGCATAAAGTTTGTAATCGGTATCAAAATGTTTATTCTCCGGTTCGTCAATATTAACAGCTTTGAATACAACCCGGCCGCTTTTTACGTGATCTGCAAAAGTAGTAGTAACTACAGATTTTGTCGTTTTTTCTATGTACATACAGGATGGACACCGGTAATTTGACATAAAATAATATACCACTAATTGGTTACTTGTTGCATCAGCAGAAAAACCGGCGGACTTATCACCAGTATCAGATTTTATCTGTGTTGATACGGTATCGGTTTGTTTTTTTGAATCATTCTGAGCACAACCAAAGAATAAAGTTCCAAGAAATAATACAGCAAAAAGGAACGTTAGTTGTTGAGCTTTACGATGTATAGAATTAATGACCATGTACATTCTCCTTGATTATATTAGAAGCCTGACAAGTAACTGCACTTACGATTTCATCAGTGATATCAGTTTTTTCTTTTGTATAGCCGAGATCGGTTATTCTTAAAAATGCAAATTAAAGTTTATTTCAACCAGTTCGTTATTTCTGCCGGTGTCGGAATCTTTCCCACAGTTTTAACCTCGCCGTCAATAACAAGTGCGGGGGTCATCATGACACCAAATTGCATTATTTCATTAATATCAGTTACTTTTGTTAATTCATATTCAACACCAGCTTCGCTTGCTGCTTTGTCTGCTGTTTCAGCGAGTTTTTTACATTTTGGGCATCCTGTACCCAATATTTGAATTTTTT
>CAYMGX010000209.1:0-5256 GCA_964390065.1 uncultured Fibrobacter sp.
AGAATCTGCCTGGAATAGATGGCTTTGTTAATATTTACGGTAACGATAACGATCGCAGGGACAGGTCGCGACCTGTCCCTGCGACACCGGAATGGGTGATGATGGCGGCGAAGGGAATGAAAGAGATGTTTGAATGCCGGAGCCTCAGGATGCGTAATGCTGCGTTGTATTTGGAATGCCCAAAGAAGCGATAGAGACTGGTGGTGTATCTAAAGTTCTGCTACTTGACAAAATAGCCGGTGAGGTTACAAGGTTCAGTAAGCTGTAATAACTTCACTATTATGGATCAGAATTGACACATACATATTCATATAGGAGAAGAGAGCAAGGTGATTTTTAAGAAAAAAATTCGATCTTATACAACCACATTAAACTTCGAAAGCATAGTATCTAAAGTCTGCCTTCCCGTGATGTACTTTGATACATCAGGAACACGCATAAATGAGTTAAGAGTCTTTTCCACTGATGCAGTATCTGTAAGAGGATCTGTAGTTTCTGGTGACAAGGAATTTATTGACATAAAGGCATTTGACGACATCTTTAGCGCAGACAGTAAATCTTTTGATCCATCAGCGGTTTTATCAGAATTTCCACTATTTCCAATACTTTGAAGCACACTGTCAAAAACAGAACCATCTGTTTCAGTGACAGCAGAATTGTCTGTTTGAAGAATAGCACTTAAGCTGGAATTTGAAACTGAGCCATTGAGTGCTTTTAACAGCGCCAATCCGGAATCGGTTGCCTGAAGATCATTGAGTCTATTGATAAAATCTGTTTTTTTACTGGATTCAGTTTTATTCGCCGTTGATACCGGTGATGATGTTACGTTTGAGATATCTTTCGACACAGTATTTGCAACAGTCGGTTTCACTGTCTTTTTGGACACCGCCATTAAGGCATCCCAAATGACACTTCCGCCGGATCCACTGATTCTTGAAATATCCATAACTAATTTCTCTATTGAAATGTTACCAGAACTACTGCTTTATCTATCGGCATGTTATGAATAGAACTTTAGCTTTTTTTTCAGAGATTTCATCACATTCAATATTCAATAATATTAAATACAAAGGCTTATTATTCTTTTCTTTCCAGTAAAACCACAAGGATAAATTCTATGCCTTGTTGAAAGAGATCTGAATCTGCCTGTTACCAAAAAAATGTTCGCATAAAAAGCTAAACAATTGTAATAATTATATATATGATCGAAACGATTTCCTCGAACTGATAAAGCATTTACTGCGAGATCATGTTCGCAGAAATATCGCTCTACACTTGTTTTTCAGTAATCTTTTTCATGCATATACCAATGATTATCCATATTTTAAATACAAATAGAGTGCATCAATTTGAAAGTAGTTATCAATAGGATGCTTTTCAATACCTTCAAAAACTGATGCCTTTCGATTGCATATCTTCGGACAAAGCTTCTGAAAGAATCAGCGTTCCTTATGAAATCAGGATGTTCTTTAAGCTGTTTTGAAACAAATGATATATAAAACAAAGTAACAAAATGTTAAGGAGTACGTATGTGCATCTGCAAATCCATTCTAATTATGCTTTTGCTAAGTTTGAGTATTTTCGCTCAATCGATCAATTTACGCGGAACTATTACAAATCAATCAGGGAAACCAATTGCAAATGCTATCATAACGCTTTTAAAACAAGGTATGAAGGATACCACTGGTACAAATGGTGTTTACTCGATTTCAAGTACTACCGCCATCGTTGCACCTGTCGCATTGCAACCACAATCTCAGAGTATCCACCTGGAAAACGGTTTTTTAGAACTCAGGTTAACATCGCCTTCTCCTGTAAAAGTGGAGATTTTTGATGTTAACGGCAGCCTGCTTCAACGTGAGATTCAAAACGATGCGACTGGGGGTTTTTACCGTTTCAGCATAAATAAATACTTTCAAACGAAACTTCTTCTGATCCGTATTGCAATTGGCAAAGATGAATATACCTATCGGTATCTGCCTTTAAGAGGTACATGCCAGATATACCAGTCTTCCGACAAAGCTAATATTGCAGTGGGCAGGTTTGCAAAACTCACAGCAATAACTGACACTCTAAAAATTACGGCTCCTGGCTATTTGACAAAAGCAGTTGAAATCACCACGTATGATCAAGATGTCAATGTTACACTTGATACGGCAAGTGCAACTGTAGGGTATAGCAGCGGTTGCGGCAAGACACCAACACTAAAAAGCGGAAAGCAGACAATTCAGGTAGGCGGGCAGAATCGTGAATTTATGATCAGAATTCCTGACAATTATAATAACACTCACCCTTACAGGTTGGTTTTTGCATTTCACTGGAGAGGTGGAAGCATGACAGATGTTGATGGCGGTGGGTCCAGTGGTATAGCCTGGTCTTACTATGGACTTCGTGAACAGGCAAATAATAGTACGATTTTTGTTGCACCTAATGGTATCGGTGCAGGCTGGGCAAATGATGGCGGCAGGGATTTGAATTTCGTTGACGAAATGCTCAAACTTATCAAGGGCGACCTCTGCATTGACACAACAAGAATTTTCGCAATGGGATTCAGTTGGGGTGGTGGTATGAGTTATGCGATTGCATGTGACAGACCAAAAGTATTCCGTGCTGTGGCGGTATACGCAGGTGCCGTGCTTAGTAATTGTCTTGATGGCACCCTTCCTGTTGCATACCTCGGAATTCACGGTGTCAGTGATGGAACCTGTGGAATATCCGGAGGACGGGCGTTACGCGACAAGTTTGTTAAAAACAACGGGTGCACAGCTCAAGATCCTCCGGAACCAAAAGCAGGTAGCCGTGCAGCCCATATCTGTACTGTTTACAAAGGATGTAACGATAAATATCCGGTAGAATGGTGTGCTTTTGATGGTGATCATACGCCCGGTAATGTCGATGGCGGCGGCGATGATGGTGCAAAGACCTGGACCAAGAAAAAAGCCTGGGAGTTCTTTACACAATTCTAATCTTTTTTTGATGCGGTTAAAAGATTGTTGACATCTTTCTTTTGACCGCGTCTTAAAGAGCAATTATCTTATGATTATTACTGTTGTAAATACAAAATATGCCAGCTTATCAATATAAATACTCCAGTATTCAGGAATGTTTCTTAAAAAACATGTCACCAAGGTCATTCCATCGTTTTATCATTTGGTTATGTGTCTTAGTTGACGATGAATTTACCCTATTTATTTCCTTTACCGCTTTATTATAATCGTTAACGGCGCTGTTATATTCCTTGATATCAGCTTCAGTTCGATCCGCTGACTTTATCGACTGGATTTTTTTTGCGGCCTCGTCAAACCGGTCCTTATCCAGATTAAATTTTACATTTAGAGGAATTCTTTCCAGTCCCTCTTTTTTATAAAATTCGACAAAATCCTTTGTAGCCGTTATCAACTCATTATCACCCTCAAAGGGCTGCTTATTCGATAGTTTTTCAAGAGCTTCATCTGCAAACGAGACAATGGTAACAGAAAGTTGTTCGAGTGCAACAACATCTTTTCTCTGGACAGCCTCATGTGCCTGGCGATGAATTTTATCAACTTTATAAAAGATCCTGTGTATAGAGTTATAATATTCAATCAGATCATTTGCACGTTCAATTGCCAAAGACATTTTATCTTTTTCGGTGCTCTTTTTGATATTATACCTGGCAAAAAAAGCATCTTCAGCACGTTCAAACTGTTCAAAACACGTGTCAAGTTTCTCAAACGCAAGATCAAGTGCCATCTGATGCGCTTCCTCCTGATCAATTGTCAAAGCTTCAATTTGCTCCATGTCAACTATTTTATCGAAGTCTTCTTTGAGTATACTATATTCGAAATCAAGATAGTGTTGCAGTTCATCCTTAAATTCGTTATCATTATTGAAAGGAATAAATGTTTTAAAATATTCACTATTTTTCTTTATGGCAATGATCATTTCCTGGCGTTTTCTTTCAACAACCCTTGTTCTTCTTGATTTTGTCACACTTTGAAGATACTCATACACAGCTTTTCTTTGCGGTAACAGTTTTTCATGCACGCTTTTCAGATATTCACCTGCATTTTTTGTAAGTATCTGACTGTTATAAGAGGCTGTGTCTGCTGCAGTCTCAGTCTGAGCACTGCAAATTGTTATAAAACCTGCAATAGACAACAGTAGTCCTGATTTGAATAGAGTGATTAATTGTTTCATTGTGCGCTTCCTGTAGTTGATGTTGTATTTAAAAGATCAACAGCGATGCGGTACGTTTCGTTAATGTAAAGATCTTTTCTGATTGCATCCATTATCCGCCAGTTACTCTCTTTATCAAGTGATGTCATTTTGTCTCTGCTTTTTATATAATCGGGTAGTCCGACAGTGAATTCCGGGTTCTTTACACTCATGGAATCATCACAATTGTCGAGACGATGAACATATTCTTTAAACGCATTGAATTGCAGCGGAATTACTGATGACTCATCCATTTTTCTGACAATCCCGGCATATCGCTTAACATAATTAAATTGTGTACTCTTATTAACACGGATTGCGCTTGATGCAACGAGCCTGCTTAACGGCATTTCATTGATTGGTTTGTAATAGCTGTTTTTTTCTATTTTTTGCAATTCAAGAGAATTCCTGAACGCAAATTCCCTGAATGATACATGTTCATACATATCGGGCAACATGATATCAGGACAGATACCTTTATTTTGATGGCTTTCTCCGGTTACTCTGTAAAAAGCGCCTGTTGTCAACTTGACATATCCAGACACAGTACCTTTGTATGCTTCAAGTGAGTCAAAGTTTCCTGCATCAACAGGGATAGTCTGTTGCATGGTACTTTTGCCGAATGTTCGTGATCCCACAATAATCGCTCTGTGGTAATCCTGCAGCACACCAGCAAGCATCTCAGATGCGGATGCGGACATTGAATTAACCATGACAATCGTTGGCTTTCCAAACACAACACCCTTTGCAGCATCCTTCAATAATTCCGGTTTTTTATTTCGCTCATGAGAAATACTCAGGCAACCAAAATCAATAAGCGATCCGGCAATTCTAAGCGCTTCATTCATTGCTCCCCCACCGTTATCCCGCAGATCAAGTATCAAGGCATCAATTGGAGCATTCTTGAGTTTTATCAATTCCTTGGCGAAATCATTTGCACACCCTGATGAAAAATAATTGGAATAACGAAATTCATGATAAAATGAGGGAAGATAGATATATGCAATATTTCTGCTGCCATTCAGTAAATAACAACGTATCACGTTGTCATCAACTATC
>CAYMGX010000210.1:0-5251 GCA_964390065.1 uncultured Fibrobacter sp.
TCGGCCTGTGTTGGTATTTTGTCAACGTCTTTGTAGTCAAACTCCCAGTTAAGTTCGAGTTTACTGTTTTCAACAATCATCGGTTGTCGCAATACTTTTGTATGGTACCCTTCCGGATTATATTCGTAAATTGACATTGTAGCCTGTGTACCATCAGTTACTCCATCCGAAAATTCAATGGTTGCCTTTGCTATCTCCTCGCGGTGTACGATTGTACGATCCCACTCCATACGGCTCATTTCGATAATCGGGCGCGCCGGAATTTTATCTGATTCAAGTTTACAGCCGTGTTTTGGGAGTTTTGCCTCAAACCAGATCTCTGCACCATCCTTCACCTTTTCCGGAATCGGCAGTTTCCCGTAAAAGCAATTATTACGCACCTCTCCTCTGATCGTTCCCGGTGCTTTTCCCTCACTGCTCTTTCCCTTGATCTCTATTGATGCGCCATCACCGACAAATACCGTTTTCACATACACCGGTACTTCATTATTAGCAACCGCAGCATTACACTGAAACTGCGCAATTACAATTTCAGATTCAACCTTTATCTTGTTTTTCTTGTCGGTTGGTGCCTGAAAATCATTACTCATAATAGTAAATATCCTGTTTATTTATACAATCGCATTATCTATTTGTAAAAATGGTCCACAACATTCTTTTCATCAATTGTATTCAACGAATGTACTATCGCATCAATTTCCGGTTCAAGTGTACGTAGCGTTTTCTTGATAAATGTTGCGGTAAAAAGAAAGATCGCCGGTACTTTGTGAATATAATATTGTTTCTGAAAAAGCTGAATTGTCCCCGGTGTATAGGTATATACAATCTCCACAGCCTGGCAGTCACTGATAATTGATGCCTTTTTGGAAAGCAGTTCAAATGATGGCAGTGCTTGACCAAGATGTTCAATCCGTGATGCAACATATGCTTCAAGGTCTGCTTTTTTGTCAATGTCACGATCGATCATCAACACAAGATTATGCTGAACACCGCTATCCTCAGGGCCTTCGAAAGTGTACACTGTTGATTCTTTCCAGTTTTCAGGAAAGTTAAGAACGAACTGATTATTTATCATTGTTAAAAACCTTTACATTTTGCGTTTTACTTCATACATTTCTATTTTTTATTTTTTCATCGGATAATTTTCAGTTTTCCATCAACCCTGCCAACATAGAGTTCAATCATATTGATATCTCCATCAAGACCTTTATTCATAAAAAAAGGCTGATACGGTTTACGAGACACTTCCCAGATCCGGCCATCACACCACGGTCTGGCAACGATGTCATCGCGATCAAATTCAACGATTGGCCCTCCGGGGAAGAAGTCATCCCTGAACAAATTGGCAAACCAGCTTTCCGGATCAGGAAATTCCTCCGGATATGCAAGCGCATAATCATCAAGCTTTGGCCGATATTCTATGTAAAGTGATTCCAAATCCTGTCGTTTTATGATATCACGTAATTTTATTGCATATTCAACCACTTCTTTTTTATCGGTAATTATTTGAGCATCGATTAATCTGTTTTTAAAACTGATTCCTTCATTTTCAAAGGCAAATGTTTTTGTCAAAGGAAACAGCTCCTTCAATTGTTGAAGAGATAACGCTTCCGGATCGAATGCAGCCTGTATATCCTCAATATCAATTGACATAAGAAGATCTCCACATTCCGGGCCTGTAACATCACCTGTATTGTAGCGCTTAATAGCACCCTCCACGACTATGTCAGCAGGAGTGGATAGTATCCCTGTTTCAAGAAGCACTGGATACATCACAAGTTTAAGTGAATTATCGCCTGCGAGTTCAGTATTGAGCGGGTATGTTACGCTTGACCCTTTGGTTGCGTCGATTCTGAACACACATAACCCGTTCATGTGTATCTCAATAATGCATTTGCACGCAAACATCTCTACATTGTAAATATAGTTCAATTATTCCTCACTTGTATTTTCTTCTGATGGTACTATTGTTTCGTTTTTTAATTGTTCATTTTGTAATGAATCCTCAATTCGCTTACTTTCCAAAAGGTACTCCTGGTACTGCGGCGTTTTTTGATATTTCTCATATTCTATTTGTTCATAGTCACTTCGCACATCTCCCAAGTTCAATAATTAATCCACATAAAAAACCAGTTCCAATAATTCCACTCATAAATACGCCCAGCTTATAAATAAACGTATTACCCTTAATGTCAATATCGACAATCGATTCTTTAGGATCGGTTTCATTGTAATAAACACAAAGTTCTTTACCAACAGGATACATATCGGCGTACGCCTGAATCTGTTCCTTTGATGAAGATTCAAAACGCCCACCCCAGTTAAGTTTACTACTTGTATATTCCTTATTAAAAACGGTATAGGTATACTTGATTTGCGCAGAATAAGTTGTTGAATTGATATTACTATTCACTCGCGAATTAGTACTTCCAAGAATGCCAGATTCCACAACCACACCCTGTACAGTCGGCCATGATTGTACCTTTATTAGTTTCTTTTTTAAGTGTTTTCCGTAAATATAGAATCCTACTGAACTACAGTATAAAAACAGGATTATACAGGAGAGAGCAATTAACGATGGGCGTGATAAAAGTACTTTAGGATAGATTAATAATTCTTCAAATAACTCAAAACCATAGGCTAACATATTAATGATCTTTGGATGATTCTTTAAAAAATTACCAAAATAATGTTCCAAAAAATGTTCCATCACAATACCTCTTTTATTTTAATTTATTCATCAATTGTAAAGTGGGATCAATATTAGCATCAAAAACATCATTTAAATCTTTTTGAATAAATTTATCAAAGCTATTTTTTCGTAAACCATTAAAAAGAAAACTTATTGACACATATCGATTCTCAAGCTCTTTCTTAATTCGAATAGCCATTGCCTCCATTGTTTTTTTTGATCTTGGAAGATCGTTTCTATTGTCAATTAACTTTACGAATTCTTTAACAATATCATCAATGTCTATTTTTTTATCATTTACGTCATATACCTTCAGATTTGTTCCTCTTGTAAATACATCTTTAAAAATAGAACTAATTTCACTACTTAGTAAATGATCTGGCTCATATTTTTCTTCAGAAGGCCACTTGATCGTTCCCCAATCACACTCATCCGCCCAAACCCATTCTTTGCCGGAATTAAAAGCTTCAGCCTGTTGACCTGTTGGTAATTTATTACCTCCCGACTTTCCAAACCCGGCAGATACGGCAATTTTAGCTTTTATCCCAGTCCATTTAAGATTCATTTCAAATCCTAAACCATCACTACTATTACATTTAAATTTCCCTGCAGTAAAATTTAATCCTGATGTTACAAGTGCATCTGCGCGAATAAGAGTTCCTGCTTTCACACGTGCACCAAAGGTCAAACCAATATTTGCAGCAAATGGAATAACCAGATCTATTACATTATCAGGTGAAATTCTCTCCAGTGATGCAGCAATTTTTATATCACCAGCAAGACTTCCATATAATTGGCCGGCAACATTGCATATGCTAAATCCAATACCAAGCTCCATTGTAATTGAAACCAATGTTAATTCAATTGATGCTGCAACACCAACAAATGCGCGATGATCTTTGTATTCTTTCCAGCTCCAGGCAAGACCCAATTTCCCTTCAAAAAATTTATTATCAAATTTATAATAGAAACCTGCTTCAGGTATATTTTGCTTGATCAAGTCAACAATACTATTAACTTTTTTGTAAATAGTCAAAATTGACCCTATCGCGTCTAAAAAGCTTAGATTTATCTCCTGACCATTAATCGAAAATGCCACTGGCCTGTCTGTTGACATAATAGCAAGAGGATGCTCAAGTACACCCCATTTTCCCTGATCGGGTTGCTTGGGTTGAAACTTAAATATTTTTGGAACAAGTGGTTTAATTTTCTTATCTTCAAAATTTTCAACAACCTTGTCGCCATATTTTGCACCGGATTCAAATATTGACGGTGTTGGGAAACAGATACTTAAAGCATATTCATTGGATGGATAGGCTTTAAGTACAAGCGGTTTTGGTCCGCCTTTTATCTCATACTTAACCTCGGTATTCAGCCATTTCCAGTATCGCTTATCAAACACCGGAAGTGTAGCTCCTGCAACAGAATGAGAACATACCTGATCATATCGATTGAAAATTGATTCCCGTGCTTTTGTGATATCGGTATTATTGCATGTTAACTTATAATCTTTGTTATAATAAATTGACACTTTATCAGGTTCAGCTTTACCCGCTTTTTTACTTTCAACAATGCAGAATTCGGGTGGATCCAACACCCACCTATACCTATTGTCAACTTGATGCAGACACTTGACGATGCAATTTCCAGAGAAAAACCTATTTGTATCAAACATGTCAAGAATAAAGGTTTTGCCCTTTATCGGTGATTCTAAAACTTCCGGTTTACCTTTGGAAATTAATGGATTTGATATAAAACTGATTGTATGCTCACCTAACAGAACATTTTTCTTCTCAAATATACCAGCCTGATTAGTCACACCAGAAATAAGTATCCCGTTAGATAATTTTATGGTAAATTTTTGATCCTTAACTGCACCACCATTTTCGTTCTCTATAGAAAGTCTCAGCTTCGCGGTAATATCAATCTCGTTTGATTTTAAAATACCGGAAACTTCATTGTTCTTTTTATACACATTCACATAGTACCGTGGCATTTTCGGACGCACATAGGTTCTCATTTTTTTTACTTTATCAACCGGAAACTGCCAATCAATAGTCATAGAATCTGACGATATTGTAGAATCCATCGAATCAACCCGATAGCCGCTACAATTCAAATCCTTTTCCATCAATTGAATTGACAGTGGAACGCCTGTCATTCCAGTGCTCTTAATTGTAAACGAAATTTTATCTGCTATATCAAAACTGGTTTTATTAAAAGTAACTGAAATTAACTTTTTGATCGTTACAGTATGAGTTCCGCTTTTTACATTATTTTTCTTAATATTACCGGTAGATTGTCCGGTTGTTGTTGCCATAGTAATAAATCCGTTTTAAGGTGAAGTTAGTGTATAATCAAATCCGCCGGCTTTTAGCCCTGCTTTGTCAACAAAATCGACATGCAGATTATGTCCATCCTCTTCTTCAGCAGCCTCAATTTTTGCCAGTTGAGCACTCACCATCGCTGCCATCACAGCACTCACACTGCCTCCCCCGCCACCTTCGGCCCCTGCTCCAGCACCGCCGCCACCGCCACCACCACCAACTTCCCCAATAA
>CAYMGX010000211.1:0-5148 GCA_964390065.1 uncultured Fibrobacter sp.
ACTAATCCGGGATATAGCTTTTCGGGTTGGGCAACAACTGAAGATGGTGCTGTAGCCTACACAAACGGTGCGAAATACACAATGGGATCATCAGATGTGACGCTCTTTGCAGTCTGGACACAGAATGTTTCTCACACAATAACGTTTGATAAAAACGATGAGTCTGCAGAAGAAGAAATGAAAGCACAGACAATTGAAGAAGGTTTATCAGCCGCGCTTACGAAGAATGCATTTAAAAAGACAGGGTATACTTTTTACGGTTGGTCTGAAACATCAGGTGGAACAGTTAAATACGATGATGGCGCAAATTACACAATGGGAACATCTGATGATACGCTCTATGCAGTCTGGGCTCAGAATCCATCTTACACTATTACTTTCGATAAAAACGATGATTCTGCCAATGGTGAGATGGCTGAACAGTCCATAATTCAGGAATTATCAGAACCACTGTTGCAGAATATATTTTCAAATCGCGGATATACGTTTTTAGGCTGGTCGACAACACCCGATGGAAAAGTTGAATTCAAGGATGGTGAAAATTATCTGATGGGATCATCAAATGTAACGCTCTACGCAATCTGGAAAGAAGAGGCCTTAGAGGATTAATTGATAAAATATGACAAAAACCGGTCGAGTTCAAGACTTGGTGTGTGAAAGGCATACGATACATGGACTCACGATTATGTTTACACAAGGGAATTTAACGGCACTTTTATGCAAAATGTTGTTTCCTGACCAAAAAACGAATTTGTTGTAATTGTTCCACCAAGCACTTCAATACATTGTTTTATAATTTCCATTCCCAAACCTCTGCCGGATACCTCGTTTAAATTTTGATGTACTCAGATGGCTCTCGAAAAGCAATGCAATTTTTCCATCGTCATTGATTGGTCCATCAAGATTAATGGAGAACAGACCATGTTCAAGATTATTGAGAATATTAGAAATCTGAAGCATCGTAGTATCAGAAGTTTCATGTAGATTTCCGATAGACTTTTGTGCGATATGTCTCATTGAATTACCAGCCGCTTTATTCCATTATTTCTTCTACTTCCCAATTCTACTATGACGATAAAAAGGTTCAAGACAAAATTCATTTAAATCATTGATCAAAGCCACATTATGCTTCCACTGAATAGAAATTTCTGACAAATGCTGTTAGAAAAACGGTAAAACGAATAACAATTGTAAATTTAACTCTCATAAGATGAGATTAGTCTGTGAAAGAGAATAATTGCAAAAAGACAAAGTAATAGTCACAAAAAATTGTATTTTTGTTGTGACAAATTTCACATAGACAGCTGGTGTTCTATATGTCAGATACGCAAAAGAGGGTTGTTTTCAGGGGGATTAGGGGATTTTATGGGTTCTATTAAACAGGGTGCTTCATTTTCAACATTGACTCGTCAGATTTTTATTATCGGAGTTCCTGTTATTCTGCAAAATATGGCATTTTATATGATGACATTCATTAATAGTGCATTTTTAGGCCATTATGATGTTACCACCTTAAGTGCAATGAATAATGCGATGTTTCCATTTTTTATGCTTTTTACAGTATTAATCGCACTTTCTCAGGGAACAACAGTACTGATTGCCCATTCAATCGGTGCAAATGATAAAGCTCATGCTGCTAAAATTGCAGAAAGTTCTGTTTTCTACTCACAGTTGTTTGCATTCGGGTATTGCATTTTCTGGATATTCTGCGGCAGGAATGTACTTCAGCTTATGGGTGTTTCAGGAGAGATACTTGAAAAAGGCACCTCGTATATTCAGATTTTTTCACTTATATTTCTGACCGGCGGACTCAATATTGCGGCAGGAGCGATTTTCCAGGGTATCGGTAAAACAAGTCCGATCATGACAAATACGATTTTGCGCGCAATTCTTAATATTATTCTCGATTATTGTCTTATCTTCGGCAATTTTGGATTTCCAAAGTTAGGATTGACTGGTGCTGCAATTGCATCGGTGATCAGTTCTACGATCTGCGCCCTGCTCCTGTTCAGATCAGCCTTACACAACGGAATTCTTCCCATGACAATCAACGGAATTCTTAAGCCGGAACGCGGTATTTACAAAAAGGTGTTTGTTTTTGGCGCACAGGCAGGAATGGAATTTGTGTTATTTTCGGGTGCCCAGGTCATACTAATTCGTATGCTTAATGTCGGTGATCAGATAAGTGCCGGTTTATATGGAATTCTTAATACAATCGTGTCGCTATCATTCAATCTGTACATCGGTATCGGGACTGCCGCTATGACACTGGTTGGGCAGAGGGTTGGTGCGCAAATGCATTCCCAGGTTTCTAAAATCGGGAATGTCTGTGCATTATATGGTCTGCTTTTGTGTGTTATTGTTGCATCGGTATATACGTTACTGCCTCAGGGTATTGTCGGTATTTTTACCAATAACAGCGATGCTGTAAGTCGCCTGACTGCACTGATGCCGCTTGTGGTTATTTTGTGTTTCCCAAAGTCAATCAATGTAATTATCGGAAATGCGATCCGTGGTACCGGTGATGTACGCTGGATGCTTATGACACAGATTGCAGGTACGATTATCATTATTAGTATTGCTGCTGTTTTTGTGCTTAAAATGAAAATGGGATTATATGGCGTGATGCTCGCTAATGTTATTGATGAATCATGGAGATCTGTTATCAATTATATCAAGTTCCTGATTTCAACAAGAAAAAGCAGGTTCATCAACGATAATGGTAATGCGGCGCCTCCTGTTAAAAAAATTACTCAGCATTGTGTCGCTATTGAAACATAAATCAGAGTGTCATATATTTAACTTCCTCGACGTCAATTTCGCGTCGTTCCATTGAAGAGTACTGTGCTGCAAGTACCACCTTAAGAACATCACGTGCGGTAGTGCCGTCAAGTGATGGCTGTGAGCCGGACTGAATCGAATTGACAAAATGATGCGTTGCATCAATAAAACTGTGTTTCCAGTCTGTTCGGGGTGTTTCGATTACAGTGGTAGTAGCGTTTTTGTAAAGAAGTACAACAGGAAGATCAATGGTCGGTGTTGTACATTTGTTAATCTGAATGATACCGGTATCACCGACAATTTCAATGCGGTTGTCATCCGCATAGTAATCGGAATTGATACGCATTTGAGGTGTATGGGAAAAATCCATGACACCATAACATCGTGGGCTTCTGAACTTGAGCATTATTGTAGCAGGACCATCGACGTACTTGGTCGGAAACACCTGTGTTTTATCGATCCAGGCAGATACTTTCTCCACTGGCCCCATCAGGTTAATTGCAACAGAAAAAAGGTGATAGCCGTGATCGAAAATAATCGGTCCGCCACCGCATTGCTTTGAATCAAATCTCCACATCCATGCTTTAAGCGGAACTTTCCATGATGAATCAAGGGTGCCGCTGTTATAATGTACACGAATCATCCTGAGATCACCAATTGCTCCACTATGGATCATCTCTTTAACTTTTAATATCGGAGGATAAAATATAAAATTCTCAAAAACTCTCAATGAGACACCATTCTCCTGTGCTGCAGCAATCATTTTGTCTGCTTCGTCAAGATTTAATGCCATTGGTTTTTGAACTGATACATGTTTCTTTGCTTTACAAGCCGCTATTGTCATCGGTGCATGAAGGTGGTGTGGAACAAGAAGTTCAATCATATCAATTTCATCAGATTGAAGCAGCTCGTCATAATCTGTGAAGACTTTTGGAATATTCCATTTTGCAGCTTTACTCTCTGCTAATACACGGCTTCTGTCACAGACTGCAACAATTTTTGCTTTATCGAAATTACGATATCCCAGTTCATGAAGATCAGATATTCTGCCGCACCCTACAATAGCAACCCTTAATTGATCCATTAGCAAGTCCTTTTCAGATATTTAATCCATTCGGTGATAGTAAACGAAACGACGACTTTTTAAAAAGGTCAATAATGCAACTGCCAATATTTTGCGAAGTATGGTTCCTGATACTTCTTCTGCTTTGCTACAATTCGATTATGGCTTTTTCGGAAACAAAACTCAGCAACACCTGATGAATATATATCGGTTTTAATTATTTGGAAAGAGGGTTTCAGTGTTTACTGTTGACCTGTACATTATGAAAAAGATATTTACAGATTCCAAACGCTGAAGTACCCTCCGGTTTAGACAAAAACAGGAACATGACAAAAACCAGTTCGCGATGTGAAAAACAAGTTATATTTCACCCTTGCATATCACCCTAAAATCATACTATTTTGACCGTATATGAAAAATCTCGAACTACTAATGGACAGTCAGGCTATCGATCTGGCACTTACCCGGATAACACATCAGGTATTGGAAAAAAATCGTGATTTTTCACGGTTTGGTGTTGTAGGAATGCAGACTCGCGGAGTGTTCCTTGCCAGGCGTATTACCAATAAAATTAATGAATTGGCGAAAACAAACATTCAGTGTGGTACACTTGATGCAACGTTTTACCGCGATGATTATCGTATCTCGCTTCGTCAGCCGGAAGTGAAAGTAACCGATATTCCGTTTGATGTCAACAATATGAATCTTCTTCTTGTTGATGATGTTTTTTATACCGGACGGACTATTCGTGCTGCACTTGATGCCCTTATGGATTACGGTCGTCCGAAAACCATTCAGCTTGCGGTGCTTGTTGATCGTGGGAATCGTGAACTGCCGATACGTGCAGATTATGTCGGAAAAAAGATTACAACACTTGCGAATCAGGTGGTAAGCCTGAAAGTGCAGGAAAAAGATAATGAAGATTCAATGTGGTTAATGGAACTGGAGGATGGCGAATAATAAATGGGACTTCACATCCAGCATCTACTCGGACTTGAAGGTGTCTCAAAAGAGGATATAACATTAATTCTTGACACGGCTGATTCTTTTTATTCAGTCCTCGAAAGGGATATTCCGGTTGTCCCCACACTCAGGGGTAAAACGATTGTCAATTTGTTTTATGAAAATAGTACCCGAACACGAATTTCATTTGAACTGGCCGAAAAACGGCTCTCCGCAAGTCCTCTCAATTTCAGCGCATCAACAAGTTCGGTCAATAAAGGGGAGTCGCTCAGAGATACAATTCAGAATATTGAAGCGATGAAGATAGATATGGTTGTCGTGCGGCATCAATCGGCCGGAGT
>CAYMGX010000212.1:0-5143 GCA_964390065.1 uncultured Fibrobacter sp.
TTTTAGATATAAAAAATCGTTTTCGGTCAAACAATCGTTCGATTTAGGTTTTATTAAATTTGTAACTATTTCTCTCATTAACATTACACCATGCTATTGGGTTATTACCATCATAAGCAAGAAATCCGGATAACGTACCACGCTTAATATTCTCAATAACATCATTTCTATTATCATTGTTTGTTCTATTGACCCATTCTTTTGCTTTTTCATCGGTATGGAAAAACATACAGTAACATTTTCCACATTCTGCCTTGTCAATAACAGCTATATTTTCAAAAAAAGAAAGATAATCATTGGTTGTTGTTGAATCTAATCTTTTAATCCTGATATTCATGACTATTATCCTATTTTTATTTTTATTAAATCTCTTGGGTATTGAGAGTTCGTCCAACGAGATCAATAATGTAAAAATTGTAATCTTCAGTCTTTCACACGAATCATGCTCTGAACAAAAATCACCAATAAATCCACCCTGAACAACAGTTAAGTCAAGGATGCTATGCATCAATATTAAAGTAGATCAATGTCTTTGGTGGTGTCAAGAATGATGAGAGAAAAGGCGTAAGAGGAAGGATATTGGACCTTTTGACAATTAAGACCTCTCCCCCCTGCCCCCTCTCCCACAAAGCGAGGGGGTGCTAAAATGAGTTTTGTACAAATGGTCCAAACCATTACTCAAAACAGTTTGAATTCACGTACTGCACTGCGGAAAATGATAATCTCCAAAATTTCGTTATCACTTGCATACCACAGCAGGTTTTCAAACTGTCTTAACTATATGGGAGCGATTTCAACTGTTTGAGTGGTGTTGTTTTACATGAAGTGGTTGGTGCTCAGTAATTTGTGACAAATAGAGAAAAGTCGTGCATGCGTTAAGCGAGTTTTGAAAGCGCGTGGATTGGAAAAATTTTAATTTGAAAAGAGCCCTTTTTTGTCCAGCCTTTTTTGGGCGATTGAAAAAAAGGCTGGTCGGGGTTGCAGGGGGAGACGCTCCCTGCTTTGACGACGGATGAGTAGTATGTTAAAAAATTCAATTCTATTTGACATTATGATCGTCTGAACTGTGATTTTTGTGATTGGTGTGATTGACATGATAAAAGTGATAACGATCTTGATATTGATAATTACTTTTGTAAAAGAACGACATCGCGAAGTGCAATCATATTTGCAGCATTATCCTGGAGCTATCTGCCCCAAACCCTGACTTTCTTTTTGTCCGGTAGCCCCGACAGGTCGGGATTTGAACATTGTAGTTTTTTTAGGTGCAAGTAAAAAGTAGGCAAAAAGTGCATAGCGCCCTGGTAACGCTGGTACAAAACCCATTTACAATTAGAAAAGACCGCCCGGAAAAACTCGCGGGAAGAGGAATCCAGAATCCAGGAGCCAGTATTCAGGAGTTCAGGAATTTGTATTTACTGTGAGGGAATGATATTTTAATTGTAAATGTGCCAGCTAAGGGGGCGCAAGAGTGGGTTGAAAATGGATGTTTAACCAACTGGACATATCGGGGAAATAATCATGTATGTCATAGGAATCATACAAATCACAGTTCGGACAATGTTTCAGGGTTTGCATGCCTGATCCGGTTTAATTTAGCTGTTTTTTCACCGGTCAAGGTTGGTGGGTTTATGTTGATTAGCCATACATTCTTTCTACAATTACCTGTAACGGTACGAATAATGTAAAAAAGCTCATCCTGCATCTCTCTGAACGTTTATCACCCTGATCATCTACCATCAAAAAAAATCTCCCTGGCTAAATACGCCAATCAATCAAATGTAAAGTGCCATCATTAAACTAGATTAAATGCCTGCAGCTGTCAAGTCACTTGATTCAAAAGGGGGTAGACAAATAAAAAGTGACGAGTGACCAGTAACGTGTGACCGGCAGAACAAAACATACTACAACAGCCGATTTTCCAAATGCCCTCTTTAGCAACTACAAACCTTTTTCATCTACTACCAACAAAAAACGTTTCTACAAAGAGTCAAATGCTTCTACAGTTCAGATTATTCCTCTACAGACCAAACTATTGTCCATACAAAACAAAAAAATCATCACACCGCCAAAATGTCAAACAACCTCTAGTGCATCCGAAGTTCATGCGGCCACAAACCGTCTAAAGGAATCCTATTTGCTCGACACATTTTCGGGAAATATCCGAAAAGCATCATTTGAGGAATTCCTGGTGCATGGAATACAGTATGTTTTTCCGGCAGTCCAGGATAAACCTGTTCGAGGGTTATTTACAGCGCATTCATCACCCTTTATAAAAGATGAATTTGCCAGTAATTCGGATCCCATTGTCTGGCCATACAGCAGTGGAAAAGATAGAGGCATTGCAATTGCACCTCTTTACAAAACGGTACCTGAAGTGTGCAGTAATGATTCTGTGATGTATCACTGGCTTTCTGTAATTGATTTACTTCGATTAAACAGACCGAGGGAGAGGGAAATCGCATTAAGTCATCTGAAAAAGCTTTTTGAGGATATAAAATAGATGTTAAAAAATCATCCAAGTATAGCAATGCTTGACAATGCAGCAAAGGGGTTGGCCTCAATTCCCGGGATTGAGGCCGCTCGAGACTCAGTGATGATTCTTAAGTACAGCGGTATCCTCAGTAATCTGAAGCTTCTCCTCAAGGTACTCTGCCACTGTGTCAAGAAGCACCTTGTCTGCACGTTCGAGACCATGGAACATCATCCACAGTGACGGGTCCCTGTCGTACCAGCGTCTGCGGGTTTCATCAAGCGGAAACTCCATCACGGTAGCATCTATGAGCGCGTTACCATCAACCTTAATAAGCTCAAGGATGCGATTCACAAGAGGATCCCTCTCCCGTTTATTCATTGTCTTAAAAATATCAAGGAATTTTCCGACACGATGACTATCATACCAACGTTTCATGGTGACCGTTCCTTTTGTTGAGTGAACATTTTTTCTATCTGTGTTCACAAATTATATCACAGGGTATCTGTGACGGCAAGTTGCCAGAAAAAAAAGTTACATCAACCTGAACCGGACGATTCAGATTCAGGAAACTATGATGCCTGCATCGCCTTTTTCTTAAGCTCCGAAATCATGTTGAGCGCGTCCAGCGGTGTTAAACCATTGATATCGAGGCTCTGAAGCTGCGACATGATCTCACCGTGAACAGAATCCATAATATTAAGCTGTATGCCCTCATCGGACGCAAAAAGGTCGGTTTGTACACGGGAAATAAATTTCGCTTCCTCACGGTGACGCGCCAGGACTGGTTTATGGTCGGGGGTAAGCTCCATATTTTCAAGGTTGCCAAGGATCTCTTTTGCACGCATAATCACTTTGCGGGGAACTCCGGCAAGGCGTGCTACCTGAATACCGTAGGAGTGATCACAGCTTCCGTTATCGATTTTGCGCAGGAATATGATCTGGTCATTCCACTCCTTGACTTTCACGTGAAGATTCTTTATACGGGGATAGAGAAGCGACATCTCTGCAAGCTCGTGATAGTGAGTAGCAAAGAGGGTGCGGCCGCGTTTACCGGCTGTTTCATGAAGATACTCTGCGACTGCCCATGCGATACTGATACCATCGAATGTCGAAGTTCCTCTTCCGACTTCGTCAAGAAGAATAAAGGAGTTATCGGTTGCATTATTAAGAATGTTGGCGACTTCTATCATTTCGACAAGGAATGTACTCTGGCCACGGGAAAGACGATCTGATGCCCCCACGCGGGTGAAAAATTTATCGACGATGCCGATCTGTGCAAAGCTGGCCGGGACAAACGATCCCATCTGTGCCATGATTGCGATAAGGGCGTTCTGACGCAAATAAGTGGATTTTCCGGCCATGTTGGGTCCGGTGATAAGAAGTACCTGGGTATCCCGCTTGATAATTTCGGTATCGTTAGGAACAAACTGATCAACACCGGGCATGCGCTCGATTACCGGGTGACGTCCATCTTTGATGACAAGATCGGCGGTTTCGGTAAGTATGGGCCGTATGTAATTATACTCTGATGCAATCCGGCCAAGCGACAGAAAGACATCAAGAGTAGCGATTGCATTTGCAGCTTTTTGTATGCGGACACACTCTGACGCAATCTCTTTACGTAGTGCGATAAATAGTTCGTACTCGATACCGCTGAGACGTTCCTCGGCACCAAGGATTTTCGATTCCATCTCTTTTAATTCCGGGGTGATAAACCGTTCGCCGTTGACAAGTGTCTGCTTGCGGATGTAGTCCTGCGGAACAAGGTCTGCGTTTGCTTTTGAGATTTCGATGTAATAGCCAAATACCTTGTTGTAGCCGACTTTAAGCGAGCTGATACCGGTACGGACACGCTCTGTCTCCTGAAGCTTTGCGATCCACTGTTTACCATTGATCGACGCGTCCCTGATTTCATCAAGCTCGGTATTTACCCCTGCCTTAATAATACCGCCTTCACGGATAGAGAGAGGTGGATTTTCAAGTATGATTGTGTCAATACGTGATACCAGTTGCTCGAAACCGCACACGTTTGCAACGATCGCGTTAATGATCGGATTTTTTACCGCTGCAAGTGTCCGGGCGATAAGGGGGAATGTGTTGAATGAATTTTTAAGGGCAATAAGATCCCGGGCGTTTGCACGTTCGAAAGTGATCCGGCCAATGAGACGTTCGATATCTGCCACCCGTTTAAGCATCAGTTCTGTTTCGGTGCGGACATAGGTTTCTTTTTTGAATGTTTCAACACAATTGAGTCGATCGGTAATTAATGAAATATTCTTGAGCGGGTGCGTGATATACCGTTTCAGGAGACGGGCACCCATTGCTGTGCTTGTTTTGTCAAGTATTTCCACAAGCGTACCGCCGTTATCCTCGTTTTGCATCGGACGAAGCAGTTCGAGATTACGCATGGTTGCAGGATCAAGTTCTGCAAATTCTGTAAGTGAACGCGGGGTGATTGTTGTTATGTGACGCAGATCGTTGCGTTTTTGTTCTTTCAGGTAAAGTAGAAGCGCACCTGCAGCGCTTACACCGCTTGTATACTGCTCAAGCCCCATGCCTTCAACGGAGACAATGGAAAAATGTTCCTTGATTGCATCCCGGGCATTTTCGTAATCAAATTTCCAGGAGTCGTATTTTGAATGGACTATATTTCTGTAAAGTCCATTG
>CAYMGX010000213.1:0-5077 GCA_964390065.1 uncultured Fibrobacter sp.
GCTAATTTCTGTACCTCTCCACTGGGGCTGAGCAAATCACCAGCAAGTAGTGGTGTTTTGGATGCATCAAGGCCCAGATCATTAATCAAATTATTATAGACAACCTTCACCTTGTTTTGCCAGCCACCTTTGTATGCGTCTGTTTCCCCCTGATGCAACAGAATTCCTTTAATCACACCATCTTTCTTCGCTGCTTTTCCCATCTCGACAAGCCTTCCATAGGGATTACCACCATACAGATTTGCAATATCTTTCATATAGCCTTCATTTTGTGTCAAACTTGAAATATATGACTGATATTTCGATTTGTCAAACATGTCAATAGCACAGCCGGCAACTGACACATTGATAATGCCGATCTTGATATCCTTTGGAAGACTGTCGACAAGAGTACGGCCAAAATAGTCACAGGGTGTGAGCCCGGTGGAGCTTCTGCACAGTGGCGGTGTTGCTTTTGTCCAGACACCTTTTGTTCTACCCTTGTCACTCATATCAACAGCAGGTAATAATCTAAACCGATCATCCACAGTATTGTCCATTGATTCAGGTCTCGCATTTCCTTCCATATTCGACTGACCGAATGCAAGAAAAATGTAAAAATTTGGATCCTGTGAGAATGCATTACTGGAGAGCAGTGAGACTGCAAACAAGGCAGAAACCCCTATTGCAGCACTTTTCTTTAAAAAATTTGATCTTACCATTCTGATTTCCTTTCAAATTAAAAACCTGGCCTGTATGTAGCACTTAAGACTTGATTACATTTAATTAAAAGTGTTATCACATAGTTCTAATATATTTCAATTTTTTACAAATTTCCAAAAATAAAAACAATAATATATAGTCAATTGCTCTCCATACAATTTTATTTTTTTATATATTAATTTATATAATTATTATTTTTCATAGTGTTACATAGTACATTGCTCTTTAATTATTTGTATTTTATACAAATAAGCCATAAACAATATCGAACAATCCATACCAGGTGCTACATGATTTTTCATGTAACTGCACTATCAGTTACAACAAAAACTGCTTACGGCAGAGCGCAATGTGTTTTCTGGTGATTATCAGACGAAAGCAGGTATCAAACGCGACGTCTACTCTATTTTATGTTGCACAATTTACAACCGCTCTCAAAAAAGGTACAACTTTCTCTAAAAGTTTAGTAAATCAGTTGAATAACCAAAACACAAGCACTATTTTTTAACTTCAGGCACAAAAACGATAAATACCTATCAATATTTTATCGCCGGATTCTTCCACAGTATAAGGTCTTTCGATTTTGTACTTTGATTTATAACCATTATAATATAAAGTCTTACTTATAACCATTCAGAGGAGAAGTACATGACAAAAGTAATAACCGGTTCATTGCTCTTTTTGTTATCGTTGAGTAGTGCAGTAATTGCAGATTCGAGCAGCATTGCTGTAAAGTGGAAATTGTCAACACAGGATGCAATGTGGAGTGATATGCCTGATGCACAGTCCATGGTTTCAGATAGCATGGCGGATATCGTGGTTGATGTTGACAACTTCAAACAGACAATCGACGGATTCGGTGGTGCATATAACGAAAAAGGATGGACCGCATTGTCACTATTGTCTCAGGAAAAGCAGGATGAGGTTTTAAAAGCGCTCTTTGATCAGGAAAGCGGGGCAAAATTCACTATCTGCCGAATTCCTATCGGTGCAAGCGACTATGCCGAGAGCAGGTATACGCTTAACGAAAAAAGAAATGACTTTGCAATGAAAAAATTTTCAATCGCACGTGACAAGGAAAAACTGATTCCCTATATAAAAGCATCGCTAAAATATAATCCTGAGATGAAACTCTGGGGTTCAGCGTGGACTCCACCAACATGGATGAAAACCAACCGGGATTTTGACAGCGGGAATTTCAAAAACGAACCGAAAATCTATAATGCCTATGCGTTATATTTGAAAAAATTTATCGAAAGTTATAAGGCTGAAGGTCTGGAAATTTACATGGTAGCAGTTCAGAATGAGCCGACAATACT
The DNA here is from genome assembly GCA_964390065.1 of uncultured Fibrobacter sp. Classification (GTDB taxonomy): domain Bacteria; phylum Fibrobacterota; class Chitinivibrionia; order Chitinivibrionales; family Chitinispirillaceae; genus JAAZBG01. The sequence goes on from CAYMGX010000213.1 coordinate 2,022, forward strand.
GACAAAATACCCAAGTTGTGCCTGGGAACCGGATCAGTTTCTTGTTTTTATAAGAGATTACCTTGGACCATTATTTGAAAAAAACAACCTTTCTGGCAGAATCATGCTAGGAACGATCCAGGACGGCGATTTTGATCGCTATCCCAAAACAGTATTAAGTGATGAAAAAGCAAATAAATATGTCAGTTATGTTGGTTTTCAATGGGATGGTGTGGCCAGTGTTGCAAAAACACGAGCATCATATCCTGACAAAAACATAATGCAGACAGAAACCGAATGCGGAAACTGGCATTGGAAACCGGGGTTTGACCGTAATAAACCACAAAACGACTGGACATACGGTTCATATACATGGAATAAAATAAAAACATACTTTGACGAAGGGGTAAACTCCTACTTATTGTGGAATATGATTCTTGATGAGGAGGGGAAAAGTATTGATGCCGTACAGCCGTGGCCGCAAAACGCAGCCATTGTCGTTGACAGAGCAAAAAAAGAACCTGTTTACACACCCATGTACTATGCTATCAAGCACTTCTCCTACTATGTTAAACCAGGTGCAAAATATACATCATTGAAAGAAGGCTACCGCAATGCAATAGCCTTTACAAATCCTGACGGCGAGATTGTTGTAATCGCTCAGAATGATCTCGTTAATCCTGTTGATAAAAAGATAGGAGTAAAAGGGAGTGTAATAAAGGTCAGTTTGCCGCCACGATCATGGAGTACGTTTATTTTTCCGAAAATGTAAGTTTGAATTGACATAAAGAGACCTCACCCCCCGTCCCCCTCTCCCATAGGAGAGGGGGAGTAAGAAGGACAAAGAAATATATTTTTATGTCAAGTTTTTCTCCCCTCTCCTATGGGAGAGGGGCCGGGGGTGAGGTCTCATTTTCCAGCGCAAATTGGTAGAAAAATCCGTTTTTATAATGTCAATGCTACGGTAACAGCATCGCAGTCCGTGTCAAGGTATACCCGCCTGTTTTCAATTCGTAAAGATAGTAACCAGGCGCAAAATCCCGCGCATTCCATACGACTTCATGATGTCCGCGTTGCTGTTTTGCATTTACCAGCCGTACCAGCTCTCTTCCATTCAGCCCTTTAACACTCAGTACAACATCACTTTTTTCCGCCAGATTATATCGTATTGCAGTTACTTGACTAAAAGGATTCGGGTGATTTTGAAGGAGTTCAAAACCATTAGAATACTCTTTACGATTCAATCGGGTATGTGTGGCAGCAATTGATTTCCCGAAGTCAACACCGGCCTCTTTTTTAACATTATCATATGTAAAACCAAGACCATTACATTGCGGATCTGATCGACCGAAAAGTACCTTCGATGACACATTTGTCACCCCTGCAGGTGTTACCATTTTATCGTTGAGAAATTGGGTCAGTGAACTACTCAGCGTTGCATTTCCGTTGTTTCCCACAACAACGAATAATCCTTTGATTTTATTTTTTAGTGCCGTTTTATTGTCATTGATGAACTTTGGAATCCCCTCCGGCATCACGCTACCGGCATTACGCCAACCACCAATAATAAGGTATTCATAGTCATTTACTGCCGGTGTTGTAGTAGCAATATCTACAACATCAGCGATCCCCCCCATGCCCTCGTTGATATAACCAGCATACTCTTTTGTACTTCCACACTGAGAACCGTAGATAATGGCCCATTGTTTTTTTCCAGAGGCGAATGCAGAATGTTCTATCGCCTGAAGCTTACCTGCAAAAGCCAGAACCCCCATTCCGGCCAGCCCGGTTTTACAAAAATTTCTTCTGTCCATAGAATCGCTCCCTTTAGTTTTTTCCCCGATAAAAACTATGCAAAAAAAAGGTTTTAAAACTTATCATGATTTAAAATACAACTGAAGTATCATCAATGTCGGAAAAAATTTTATAACAAAAGGGCAAGCTGCGATCCGCACAACTTGCCCTTAAACGAATTTTCCCAATAATGATATCAATCTATCCAATTTTTAACCAGGAGCAATAGGATAGATGATGACCTTCAGGAAAATTCAAATACCATCAGTTCCATTCCTTTATTGTTTATAACGAAGACCGTAACCAAAGGGGTAAAGTCCCCCTTTCCCATCGCCAACGTTAATTGGAAGCTGCGACATATCTTTTGGCCAGGTAAAGGATAATTTACCACTGAAATCATAATCACCGTAGAAAACGTCGGCGATTCCCGGGCCTGCCATTGAGCCGGGAAGCCATGCTGCGACGATCGCGTCACAATCAGCTTCAATATCGCTAATGATCATCGGACGCCCGCTGACAATCACTGCAATCACAGACACCCCCTGCGCCTTAAGCTTTTTGATTTTGTCAACATCTATTTTGGAAACTGACAGATCTTTTGAATCACCGTTAAACTCTGCATAAGGAACTTCACCAATAACGACTATCGCTTTTTTAGCCCCGTCAATTGCACTGCCATGATCTGAATAGATAACATTAGTACCAACAGTCTCAGTAAATGCATCCAGAATATTCTTCCCCTTTACAGCAAGGCCTTTTAACCTGACCTGCTGTGAACTATTTTCATGCATAGCCACAAGCCGTTCGTATTCGCTATAACCGCCCCAGGATAAGGTCCAGCCGCCGCAAAGAACACCCATGTCTTTGGCTTTTGTTCCGACGATAGCAACCATCTCTGTTTTTGATAAAGGAAGCGTTGTATTTTCATTTTTTAGAAGAACAAGACTTTTTCTGACCGCATCACGAGCAACATCCATATGCTCATCACATCCGACAGTGTTCAACTCGCTTTCGTCAGCAAGCGCCTTCTCGAAGAGACCCATTTCAAACTTCACCCGCAAAATACGTCGAACTGCTTCATCAATACGTTCTTTTGTAATAATGCCATCTTTGACATTCTGCGGAACATCGACAACAAAATCCGGATATTCTTCGGGTATCATTATCATGTCCATTCCTGCGTTTATCGATTGGGCGAAAAGATTTTCACCTTTCAGTTCTTTATGCCCCGCCCAGTCCGAGATGATTATGCCGCTGAATTCAAGTTCATCTTTGAGAACGTC
>CAYMGX010000214.1:0-5057 GCA_964390065.1 uncultured Fibrobacter sp.
GATAAAAATCAGCCCAACCATCATCAAAGGTAATTGCACATCGGGGTTTCGATGACAGTATGTCCTTTGAGGAAATGATCTCTGAAAGTGGAACAACATCGAAATAGTGCCTTAACACGCTGCAATGCATCGAAAATGTCTCTGGCCGGACATACATTCCGGGTTCTACATGCTCAGCAAATGATTCCGGTGCAATAATCCGGTGATACATCAGAATTACCGAATTCCCGGATTTCCCCAACCGTTTATACTGCGATTGGTAAACACCAAGCTTGCACTTTGCACCTGCAATAGTTTTTCTTACTATCATTTTTAACTGTTGTACTGCCATGTAGTGAAGATACATTGTTACAGTCTGTTTCTCAAAAATGAAAACAAGTTTTATAACGTACATCATTTAAACCAAGGCCAGAACAGGATAGACAACATTACACATAGTACTATCGGGCTACATCATCATTTATATATTTTTAAGGTATGTCACGACATCATGATAAATGGTATACGCGAATTTTAGGCGATCCAAGGATTGTCGAGGAATTACTTCGTTTATTTGTTCATATACAATGCGGTAACTATTACAGGTGTTTGTGTAAGGATTTTATAAACCACAGAGGACACAGAGAAGAAACGTTAAAACTTAATTTTTTTTTACTCTGTGTTCTCCGTGTCCTCTGTGGTTATGAAAAATTTACCTTACTAAAAGAATGGCATACATATTCACCGACAAGTGGTGAATATCTTTAGAAAATTAGTTTACAAGTCCCCTTGGTAATGTTTGATGAATTTGGATTTGGGGCGAATTGGTGTTCGGTGTGGTTTATCTTCTTATACAAAAAGGAAACCTGAGTACAAATGCAAGCGTTGATTCTTATCCTATGGATTTCGATATTTCTGGCTTTTTTCGCCTATTTCGGCTACCCTCTGACATTAACGTTTCTTTCGTTATTTCGCCGTAAAAAAGTGCTTCGAGCACCGATTACTCCTATGGTTTCGCTTATTATTACGGCGTATAACGAAGAAAAACGGATACGTGAGAAACTCGAAAACACAATGAAACTTGACTACCCGCGTGAAAAACTACAGGTGATTATTGCTTCTGATGGTTCAACCGATAAAACACATGATATCGTTCGCGAGTATGCCGACCGTGGAGTTGTACTCTTTGAAGTTCCTGATAGAAAAGGCAAAGAAAATGCCCAGGCACAGGCAGTAAAAATTGCCAGCGGCGAGATAGTTGTCTTTTCAGATACTGCGACCCGCCTTGATCCGAAAGGGCTGCAGGAGATTGTTTCAAACTTCGCGGATTCTCAGATCGGATGTGTCAGCAGTGAAGACAAGATGATTTCAGATGATGACACTGATGTTGGCGGGGAAGGATTTTATGTTAAGTATGAAATGTGGCTTCGTGCCCTTGAGTCACGCTGTAATTCTGTTGTGGGATTGAGTGGTTCTTTTTTTGCCGCCCGAAAAGAGGTATGTGAGGATTTTTCACCAAAGATGCAAAGCGATTTCCGCACGCTACTCAGCAGCATGAAAAAAGGTATGCGCGGTGTAAGTGATCCCAATGCAATCGGCTATTATCAGGATATCAAGGATAAATCCCGGGAGTTTCAGCGAAAAGTTCGGACAGTTCTTCGTGGATTGACCGTTTTCTTCAATCACCCGGAATTTCTAAATGTTTTCAAATTTGGTCTGTTCACCTATCAGTATGTTTCACACAAACTGATGCGCTGGCTGGTACCGTTTTTTCTATGTTCTGCATTAATCACAAATATCATGCTTATAACAGAATCGCCCCTCTATTTTTGGCTGTTGATCGCTCAGGGTCTATTCTATGCCAGTGCACTGCTTGGAATCCTTTTTCCATCACTTACAAAAGTAGTATTTATCAAAATCCCCTCATTTTTCGTCGTTGTAAATGCATCGATACTTGTTGCCTGGATAAAATTCATTAAAGGCGAACGGGTTGTACTCTGGCAGCCATCAGTGAGATAGCAGTATATAACAGATTCTAAACCTCCCCCGGTTCCTATTGGCGTATTGCTGATGTGTCCGATTTTACCAATTTTTTTATACATTTTAGATTAATATTTCTTATTTTAATTGATAAAGAATAAAAAATCAGTTTACTGATAAACCATTTTCCAGGACAACAGGGATATATGATTAAAAACATTTTAAGAAAAGCAATCAATTTTACTGGATATGAAATACAAAAAATCAAAAACCACTATGATGAGGAGTTATACCTTTCACTGTATGGAAAAGATAGCGTTGCAAACAGAAAATTTTACAACATAAGCGCAGGTGGCCACTTAGATTTTGGATGTGGGATTCACCATCCAATCTGGACAAATATCGATGTCGACCGTCATTGGGAAAAGCAAATAAATTACAATCCAAAATACGATATTGCTCACGATCTTCTATCTTTGGGGTCACTGCCTGTAGAATCCAATAGTGCTGAAGTTGTACATTCAAGAACTACTATTGAGCATATACCTGATGCGGCTGCCATGGTAATGTTCAAAGAAGTTAAACGTATTTTGAAAAAAGGAGGTTTTTTTAGAATTGTAACTCCTAATATTGATCTGGATTATCGTGCACTTTTAAACAATGATATTCATTTCTACTTCTGGTTGCAAAACTTCTCAATTGAACAAGCGTTTTTGTTTCACTTTGCACATGGTGCATCAATTAAGAGCCGTGAGATTTCACATGAAAAAATTACTGATGAAAAACTTAGATATCTTTTCAAAAACATGAGCACTGAAGAGGTATTCAACTACTGCACGTCAAAATGCGATCTTTCAACTCAAGCGAAGGGAAGACACCACATTAATTGGTGGAATCATAAAAAATTAGAGTGTATGCTCAGAAACGCAGGATTCAGTACGATCTATTCTTCGCTGCCGGGACAAAGTGCGTGTCCGATTCTTAGAAATGAGTTCTATTTTGATAACGTATGGCCAAAAGTTATGCTCTATATGGAAGCCATAAACGATTGACCTGTTTATGCGTATTTGAGACCGTACATTAAGCTCTACTTTTGACTGTGAGCAATTACTTGTTCATTTAGTTTTTTATTTACTTCAACATTTTCAACCATATACCTATGATCGCATTTGAAATCATAACAATCAAACCCGCCCTTTACAACAGGTTGCCAACCCCTGAACGGATCCGTGAATCCTTCAGCACTGTTAGCTCTAAATAGTGTTATTTTGCCAGCATACTCATTGGGTTTATAGGATGATGCTAATGACAGATATTTCTGTTCAATCTCCCAATATCGTAGTTCATGGGGCACTATCTTTTTAAGTGCTCTATAACAAGAGCATAAAAAATGTTTCTTTTTATCTTCAATGCGACATTCTGCACTATGTATTACTTTTTTCAAAAAAGGCTGACTGTTCCCATGCTTGACCTGCTCCCGAATGTAATAGGGGCAAATCGAATCGAGCATCAATAACAGATTAATTTTTTCATTCTGCTTAATAAGTTGCTGCGCCATTTCGAATGCTATTAATCCTCCCATAGAACCACCACCTAACAAATAAGGACCGTGTGGTTGTATTTCCCGAATTTCATTAATATAGCTTTCTGCCATTTCAGATATAGATTTGAACGGTTTTGAGATTCCATCAAGACCACTGGTCTGGATTCCATAAAAGGGTTGAGATTCATCCATAAACGAAAGTAACGAGTTATAATTCATTACATTTCCACCAACACCATGTACGCAGAAAAATGGTAACCTGCTTCCTGTTTGTTTTAGTGGAACAACATACAATAATTTCTGTATAGATTTCATTTGAACAGACCTATTTTCAATCATAGGTTGTATGATCTCTGCCAAAGATTCAATTGTTGGATTTGCCAGTATGTCTGCTAATAAAATATTTGTTTTTAGTATATTGGTAATTTTCGAAACAAGTTTTACGGCGAGCAGCGAGTGTCCACCCAGATCAAAAAAGTTATCATTAATACCTATGTTTGAAACACCTAAAACGCTCTCCCATATTGCCTGCAATTGGAATTGTAACTTTGTTTGTGGTTGCTTTGCCGATCTTGCCACATTCTGTTGCGTTTCTTTAAATAGCACAAGAAGACTTTTTCGATCAGTTTTCCCACTCGGTGTGAGTGGTAATTCTGTCATTTCTATAATATGCTGTGGTATCATATACTCAGGTAATTTATTTTTAAGGACGCCGCGAACTTCATCGGAGGAAAATTTCATCAACGGTTTTGGTACAACATAGGCTACCAGTCGAACATCACCAGCCTGTAATTCTACTGCAATTACAACACATTTGCCAACTGTAGTTACTTGACTAATTATATTTTCAATCTCTCCAAGTTCTATTCTGTAACCCCTTACCTTAACCTGATTATCTATTCTACCAAGATATTCAATAGACCCATCACTTCGATATTTTGTGAGGTCTCCGGTTTTATACATTTTTCCAGATTTGAATGAATCTGGAATAAACTTCTCCGCTGTTAAATCTGGTCTGTTAATATATTCATCAGCCAGTCCAACTCCACCAATAAACAGTTCTCCTGCAACACCGACAGGAACAGGTTGCAAAAAGTTGTCTAAAATGTACGTAAATGTATTATCAATAGGTTTACCTATAGTTATAGGATCTGATTCACTTGTAATTTTACAACAAGTTGCAAACACGGTTGTTTCAGTAGGACCATATCCATTCCATAATTCCCTGGATTTTGGAAGTAGTTCGCGGATAAGATCATACGTAATAGGTTCTCCGCCAGAAATTATTTTTACGCCATTTAAGCCAGGCCAACCTGCAGTTAGTAACAGCCTCCAAAAGCTTGGTGTTCCCTGCATAATCGATGGCTTGACTAAACTGCTATAATCAACAAGCCTCTTTCCGTCCTTGACTAATTGATTTTCTACCATTATTAAACTTGCACCACTTATAAGCGGCAGGAAAATTTCATACACCGACATATCAAACGAAAGTGTCGTAGTTGCAAGCATTCTGTCATTAGAAGTAATACCCGGTTCTTTTTTCATGCTTAAGAGG
>CAYMGX010000215.1:0-4954 GCA_964390065.1 uncultured Fibrobacter sp.
GAGGATACCGAAACGCAAAAACGATACACTCTTGTACGGTATCCGTTTGATGCCGGTCTCGATCGTTTTTCCAACAGAGCCATCGACTGGGCCCGTGATGCATCAAGGACGGTACTGATGCTGAGTCCGGATTGGCTTGACTCTGAGGGGGAAAACAAATCACTCGAGAAAAACGCTGTTTCATCAGTACTATGTGCACCATTGCGTTACGGAAACACCGGGGTCGGGTATCTCTATCTTGACAGAATAGGGAACAGTCAGCTGTTTACAGAAGATGAACGGAGCATGTGCGATCGTCTTGTCCCTTTGTGTAATGAACTTCTTGCCAATGCAGAAGAACGGCTTCGTCAGACAGAAATAATTGCGACGCTTCAGCGTGCTCAGGAACGAAATGATGATGGAATTATTTACAGAAGTGAAAAGATGCAGGAAGTATTGAATCTTGCAGACCGCATTGCACCATCTGATGCCCCTGTGTTGATTTTTGGAGAAACCGGTACGGGAAAGGAGTTGATGGCGAGTCATATTCACTCAAAATCGCTCAGGAGTGCAAAACCGTTCAAGGCGATCAACTGCGGGGCAATACCCGAAAATCTTATTGAATCAGAACTGTTTGGTCACGAAAAAGGAGCATTTACCGGTGCGCATGCCCGAAAAGCCGGACTCTTTGAGGCTGCTGACGGAGGGACGGTGTTTCTTGACGAACTGGGGGAGATGCCGGTTAATCTTCAGACACGACTATTACGCGTGTTGCAGGAATCTGAAGTTGTGCGTGTCGGTGGAACAGATGTAATAAGAATAAATGTACGAATCATTGCTGCAACAAACAGAGATTTACAAAAAGATATTACCACCGGCCGTTTCAGGCAGGATCTTTTTTTCAGGCTGAATGTGCTCACCATAACGATCCCGCCGTTGCGGGACAGAAGTGATGATATCGTGCTGCTTGCAACTTACTTTATTACCAGGTTTTGTAATCGAATGGGTACTGCACAAAAAGTTTTATTAAATGAGGCGCGTCAGAAACTGATAACACATAGTTGGCCGGGAAATGTGCGGGAGCTTGAAAATGTGATACAGAAAGCAGTAGTACTCTCAGGTTCCACTAAAATCGGAGTTGACACAATCGATATAACTGTACCTGATACTAACGATGCAAATAGTCAGAATGTCAATATTCCGACGCTGCATGATGCACGCGAGGCTGCCGAAAAAGATGTTATCACAAAAGCACTGAAAGCATCCCTGGGAAATATCTCCCAGTCATCCCGCATTCTTGACATCGACCGGAAATGGCTCATTACCAAAATGGGCGAATACGGCATTGATGCGGATAAATACCGGTGATACGATATTTATCCGGTTGTAACATATACGAATCCGGCTGAGAAAGTGGGATGAAATTATAGCCTGGTATCAATGTCCGTAAATATTTCACCTCCCTAACCAACTCCTAACAAACAAAGAATAACCTCCTCATAAATATTGTCTATTTTATTAATGTAAACAATAAACAGGAGGAAATTATGGCATACCTATACTTCTCAGATGGTGGCCCGGATGCCGAAGAGTATGAGAGCAATTATCTCTACTTTAACGAATCAAACACAGAGATTGTTTCCGAAATTGAACGGCTCCTGGTCAGAAGAAAAGAAGACCCGGCAGTGATGAATCAGCTGGAAGAGCTTTGCAGACGAAGTTTCGAAAAAAAGGTTAATCAATCAAAAATTTTTTCTGTACTGAAAAAAGGAACCTGGTCATATTTCAAAAAAATGAGTAACAGAATCTACAGGAAAAGCCCACGGGGCCTACGGATCAAAACAGCGTGAGTCATTGATACAGTGCATCTTGTTTTTTATCTGTTTCAAATTTGCATTGCTGCATAGGGTAAACACTTTATCCCACGCAGAAATGCTGCTTTTTTTAAAACCGCCTGAATATAATCATCAGCTAATACTATCGAATCGTATTCTACTTGAAAATGTATGCTTACCTATCTAATCCAAGTTCTGTACGGGTTTTCGCCAACAGATCTGTAAAATACAGATTGTCACGGGATCTGAGTTCAATCTCCTGCAGTAGTGCACGTGCCTCACTGATTTGTCCCTGATGATACAGGCATTCCGCTTTAGTCAAGTGATAGGTAAGATCCTCCGGGTAGGCCGTGATTCCACGTTGTACAACGCGGAGCTGCTGATCTGTTTTTCCTGCTTTTTCAAAACTTTCAATTGCCCGTTTTAAATGGAATTCTTTATGATGTTTCACGTATAGCTTTTCGTAAAGTTTTCCTGCCTTATCATAGTGACCGCTGCGGTATAAACGGTACACTTTGAGGGCTGGATCGGTAATCGAGATTGATGTTTTTGATTTCTGTTCTGAAATCCACTTTTTGTAAAGCTCCGAATCACCAAAGTTTTTAAGGAGCAGCATATCGGCGAATTCTGCTTCCGGATGACTGGTGCTGATAAACTTTTCAACCTTGATAAGTAAATAGTGAAGCCCGTGTTTGACAGGAGGAAGTACTTCGCCCGGTTGGGCAGAAAATACTCTATCTGCGACAACTGAATCAAACCCGGATCTTGACATCAAAGGATTCAGACCACCGGCAGATCGCGTTTGTTCATCCGATGAATACTGTGCGGCCAGAGTGCTGAAATCAGCACCGCTTTCGCACTGACGGTACAGGTCAAGAACGCGTTCCTGTGCTTTTGTGGAATCCAGATCAGCAATAACTATCTGACGGGTCACAACAAACCTGTTATCATCAACGTGTTTACGGAACAGACTATCCAGTTCCTGACGGGGGATCGTTTGCCCCGCCTCTTTTGCAAGCTTGACAAAACAGGTCATTTTTAGCAGGTAGAGTTCGATTTCCTTGTGCAGGTCAGTTTCATTTTCATATCCCCGGCTATGCAGATAGGAGGCGAACTCCTCCGGTGATGGGCAGTTGGGTCTGATATACTGGTTGATATATTTACTTGTTTCATCATGGGTAATTGTAATTCCTGACCGGTTTCGTAAAAAATCCTCCACTACCACCCGATCGATAATATCTTCGAGCAGTAAATCCATCCGTTCCTCTTCGCTTTTGTACATCATGTCGGGATTTGCTTTCCAGCGCCTGAAGAAACGGTTCCTCTCTTGGAGAAAGATCTTCTGATCAACAAAACGGTTGTTTATTTTTAGTGCCTGGTACCCAAACCCGCCGGATGACTCAGGTGCGGGTTTGGCGAGGCATTTTGTTTGGCTGCCAGAGAGACTAAAAACCAACGCGATCGAATAGATTAATACTGATAATTTATTGAATAATGCTGAATTCATAGTTTGTAATCCTTTATATTTATCCCGATACATTGGATTAATGTGCATATTTCTCAGAAATTCTGATCCGTTTTCATGTGCGGTATAAATATAGTACCTGAAAATATGCTGCGACAACTTTTTACAAAACTGTTCAGAAAGCTGTACTCAAATCATATCATTCAATAATTACAAAGGAGCTTCTTATGGCTACTGAAAATCCAGTTCTAATGAGCCATGCAAAAAATGTCCTGAAAGGTAAATGGGGGCTTGCAATCGTTACACTGGTCATTTACATAGTGATCTTTTCAATTATTGGATCAATCCCGAAGATGGGCAGTATTATCTCACTATTGATCGGTGGGCCGTTCGCGCTTGGATTAGCAATTTTCTCGCTCTCACTGGCGAGAAATAAGGATGCGAAAATTGAACAGATTTTTGAGGGCTTTAATAATTTTGTAACTGCACTATGCGCCTACCTTTTAATGCTCGTGTTCATTTTTTTATGGATGCTGCTACTGATTGTACCCGGAATCATTGCCGCTTTGTCGTATTCAATGACTTTTTATATTCTTGCCGATAATCAGTCAATTGCAGCCAGTGATGCTCTTCGCAACAGTAAAGCAATGATGAATGGCTATAAATTAAAGCTGTTCTACCTGTGTTTGCGATTCTTTGGACTGGGTCTTTTATGCATTCTGACATTTGGTATCGGTTTTCTCTGGCTGTTTCCCTATGTTCAGGTCTGTCTTGCAAAATTTTACGATGATATAAAAGTTCCAGTAGAAAATATCGCTCGACAAAACGCTTGATCTGCAGAATAATCTCTTTTTGGCGGCTTCGATAATCCGACGCTCCCAGCGTTAATCATGGGAGCATAGATAACTGCAGGGTGTCGTTAATGTCAAGGCGAATGTCTCTGATTTGTTAGAACTTTTCGATGAAAATCCCGTCGGTCACCGGGAGCTGTTCACACCCGACCGGAACTGCACTTGGCGCGATAGTATTTGGCCCCGACATCGGATTTGTTATCGGTTTTATTGTGCTTCTTTTTCAGGCACTGCTTCTTGCGCATGGCGGTCTCCCGACGATTGGTGCCAATACATTTTGCAGTATACTTTAATTCAGCGCCGTAGGGTTTAGTCGATACGGGTTGTTAATAAACGATGACAAGACCCGTCTGATTGACTTTCGTGTATCTCAGATTGGAAGTGTGGAGAATGGAAAATTTGATTTTCTGGGCTTTACACACTACTGGCGAAAATCACGGAAAGGTAGATGGGTGCTTAAACGCAAGACTTCTACAAAAAGGTTGACACGAGCAATAAAAGCGACCAGTCAATGGTGTAAGAAAAACCGTCATGATACACTGGAAAGCCAAAAGAAAACATTAAGTCAGAAGTTAAATGGACACTATGCTTATTTTGGAATTACAGGAAACTCATTTAGTCTTAGAACAATGTACGAAGAGTCAAGCGAGCATGGTTTAAATGGCTGAATCGTCGATCTCGTCGAAAGGATTTGACATGGGAGAGATTTAGCCTGATTCTTGAACGATATCCATTACCTATACCAAAAATTATTCATTCTTATATCACGTAGCGAAACCATAACACTGAGGAACCGTATGCCTTAATTGGGCTCGTACGGATCT
>CAYMGX010000216.1:0-4909 GCA_964390065.1 uncultured Fibrobacter sp.
TATTATAAGTTGATTTAAGTTCGTGCAGATAGTTATATGATTATAATTTTATTTATTATAACACAATCATTTTCAGGGAGACGAGTATGAATTTTTTTAACAAAGCAAAAACGCTTACACTCCTCGCGTGTTCTGCAGGTGTGGCTTTTGCAGCTCCGACTATTGAAGTCGGAACATGGGGGAATTTTTGTAAGGGTGCGGTTTCGCATACGTTTGATGATTACCCGCAGGAATGCAAAAATTTAGTCACCACAGGGCGCTCTTTATTTAATGATGCTAAACTCCCGATGACTCTTTTTGTCATTGTCAATAAATGTGACAACAATGCTTGGAATTCTCTAAAAACTATGGCTGCTGAAGGACATGAAGTCGGAAGTCATGGTAACCATGCCGATGGTGATAAGAACTTTACCACAAAAAGTACTATCGAACAAAATATTCCAGGTTACAAATGTGTTTCGTGGGCATTTCCTTATTGTACTGATGTTCAGGGGACTTTGAGTTACTATGTCGCTGCACGAGATTGTGATGGTTCTCCTAATCCAAAAACTCCAACTGATTTTAACAATATTGAAGCACAGATGTTTGATGATGCGCAACAGTACGGTGCTAAGAAAGGTGTTACTGAGCTAAACTCCTTAGCCGATAAAGCAGCAGCCCAAAATGGCTGGTCTGTATATCTTCATCACGGACTCGATGGTTCCCACAGCATGTCTACAAATTCAAACGATTTGAAAAGCCATCTCTCCTATCTTAACCAAAAACGTAGTACCATCTGGTGCGAAACTTTTGGTAATGTTGCACTTTACATAAAGGAACGTGATGCTGCAAAAGTAACAGTTACATCTTCAGACGACAAATCAATAAAACTCACTGTTACAGACAACCTTGAAAATTCAACGTATAACTATCCTTTGTCGCTTCGCACTGAGCTACCATCAGGCTGGACAAACCCGACGGTGACTCAAAATAGTAAGGTAATGAAAGACACTGTTATAACTGATGGATCAAAAAAATATCTCATGTTTCAGGCTATTCCTGATGCCGGCGAAATTGTGATAACTGGTGATGCAACATCAATTAAAGAACAGATAAAACTCTTCGAAACAGGAAAAATGGTATTGATTGACAACAATAAACTTTCTGTCAATTCACATCAGTTCTCAGGTTCAAATATTAACGTGTCGCTTTTTAACCTTAACGGAAAAGTAATCGCGAAATATACGCTCAACAATAGCGAAGCAAACATTGCGTTACCATCTAAGAAAATCAGTAACGAAACCTATTTTGTAAAGGTTTCCGATGGCAGAAAAACGTATACTGAAAAGGTAACTCCGCAGTTGTAAACAGATACTGCTCCTGATTTAAATGACAACTATAAAAAGACGTCCTTTTGGGGGCGTCTTTTTTTTCATTCAGCGCATCTTTCACATCTGAAGTGTGGGTAATTGAACCCGATGTCAGATCTCTTGACCTTATCACCTATCGATAAAGCCTGTAAAATCTTCAAAGCTTATAATCTCAATATTTTACAGTTCTGCATCTAAACCAACTGGGCTATTTAGATTCAAAGATTTTACCAAAAACAATTGCACCAGGGAAAAATAAGCACTATATTATGCAGAACAGTAAAACAAATTGGCTTTACTGTTAGCTTCTGCACCAACGATATGTTTTCAAAATGAAAAATGTTTTATGAGAGATTTTTTTAAAAAGATATATTTATCCATTGTATAAAATTACTATTTAACCTTCCGCGGAGGTACACCTGTATGTGGGTTCGTTTATTATCAATGTTTACTCTTTTTATGGGTTTAATGCTGCTTGTTTGCACAGTTCCATCACCGCCTCCAGGACCGGAAAATTCTTTTGTTGCACTTGAATTTAAGAGTTCCAGCGGGAAGATTACTAAGGATTCTTTGACCGATACAATTGGAATGCAGGTTAAAATTTGTATGATTCATAATCTCACCCAATATATCGATGTTTCCACGCTAAGAATTACCAAAGGAACCGATTTTAATGAGATGTATTCAGTCAAATCGTTCAAAGGACAGGTTGATACGACCTACTATCCGATTATGTTTTCTGTTCCTGGAATATACGCTGTCAGTTTGACTGGTTACATTGATGGAGAACCATCAATATTAAATGGTACAATTACTATTTTAGATCGTGAGCAGACAACTCAAAATCGTGCACCAAAATGGAGCATTGTTACACTTCAGCGTTCGGCGCAACCGGATGTTCTTTTTTCGCTGGATGTAAGCAGTTATTGCAGTGATCCTGATAATGATAGCCTGATATTTTCGCTCTTGCCACAGGCACCAGCCAAAGATTCAATTATCAGCAAGCTATACCAATTGACACCTGCTACAACTGATACAGGTGTACATTCAATATCTGTCGTAGCAACAGATCCATCAGGATTGAGTGATACGTTTACGCTCGAATTGACCATATCAAAAGTAATCATCAGTAAACCGGATCTGGTGCCACCGGTAATTGTTTTAAAATCACCTTCAAAAGATACCGTTATTACTGCAGATTCCTGTGAAGTATCGGTGGCCTGTGTTGATGACAGCGGCTGCTCAGTAAAGGGATACCGCGATGGGGTTGCGTTTGATATGAAAAAGTCATCATCAGGTGCAAATCTCTGGACTGGAATGGCGAAGGGAATTGCAGCGGGAAGTTACTCAGCGATAAAAATTGTTGCAGAGGATTCATCTGCTGCGAAGAACAAGGATTCTGTATCAGTAAAGATTAAATACGATGGAGATATGTCAAAGCCTGTTTTAACCAGGGTAAATCCCACAGTGGAGAGTGTTAGTACTAATTCGGCAAGTTATGCAATTACTGTTGCATGCAGCGATAGTAGCGGTGTGCTTTCTGTCAACGCAACACTGGGGTCGAAGTCATTTGCAGGAGCCCGGGGGACTGATAATAATTGGACAATACCGGTGACCGGTCTGGTATCCGGTGCTGCAAATACAGTTGTCGTAACTGCTGTTGACAGCTCAATACGGGCAAACAAATCAACATTAAATTATGCGATTACCTTGGATCCGACAATGCTTGACACAATTGGTCCAACGATTACTCCCGTGAGTGGACCATCATCAGGTACGACGGTTGCAACACCGTCAGTTGACATTATTGTAAGTGTCAGTGATCCGGGCGAGGTTGATAGTGTTTACTGGATGAAAAATAACGGTACTAAAAAGATGATGACCCCTGTTGCTGGAAAAACTGGTCAGTATTCACTTAATGAGACCCTTACAGAAGGTAAAATTGACACACTGACTCTGGTTGCGGTTGACAAAGCATCAAGGCACAATCAGACAAAATTAACAATTACCCTTAACTATTCCGAACCAAGGTATTCTGTGTCCTACAATGGTAATAAAAATACAGAAGGTACAGTACCAAATGATGCCGGGACCTATGTTGAGGGTGCGACGGTGACGGTTTTAGCACCTGCATCATCACTGGTACGAACCGGGTATTCGTTTACCGGATGGAATACTGCTGCTGATGGTACCGGAACAGCACGTGATGCTGGAAGTACATTTAAAATAGGCAGCGCAAATGTAACACTGTATGCACAATGGAAAATGATCCCGACATATACTGTAACATATAATGGTAATAATAATTCAGAAGGTACGGTACCAGGTGA
Source organism: uncultured Fibrobacter sp. (assembly GCA_964390065.1). Classification (GTDB taxonomy): domain Bacteria; phylum Fibrobacterota; class Chitinivibrionia; order Chitinivibrionales; family Chitinispirillaceae; genus JAAZBG01. Next base: position 3,680 of record CAYMGX010000216.1, read on the forward strand.
TGCCGGGACCTATGTTGAGGGTGCGACGGTGACGGTTTTAGCACCAGCATCATCACTGGTAAGAGCCGGGTATTCGTTTGCCGGATGGAATACTACTGCTGATGGTACCGGGACAGAACGTGATGCTGGAAGTACATTCAAAATAGGCAACCAAAATGTGACACTTTATGCACAGTGGAAAATGGCAAGTTATTCTGTAATGTACAATGGAAACCAGAACAGTAGCGGAAGCGTACCCACATCTACGGCGACATTTACAATAGGGCAAACAGTCACTGTCTTTGCAAACCCGGGAAAACTTATTAAAAACAATCAATCTTTTATTGGATGGAATACCGCCCAAAATGGAAACGGAACTTCATATAAGTGCGGTGAGACCTTCAAAATAGGTTCCAGTGATGTAATTCTTTATGCACAATATTCCACTGAAAAGGTAATGGACAATGATGGTAATCTTTATAATGCAGTAACTATTGGTTTCCAGACATGGCTGGTACAAAATCTGAAAACCACAAAATATAATGATGGTACAGCAATACCATTTATCAGCGATACCAGCTCCTGGGGCGCAACAACAACCGGTGCTTATAACTATTATGATTTAAACAGGTACGGAGCAGTGTATAATCAGTATGCTATCCAAACCCAAAAATTAGCACCTGCAGGCTGGAAAGTTCCAAGTGACGAGGATTATGATCAACTGGTTGCGTATTTGAACAGTAACGCATCAAGTCAGGGTGATTCTGCCTGGTGTTCGCTTAGAGCCACAGGAACTGTATACTGGGAAGCCCCCAATGAGGGTGCGACCAATAAAAGTGGATTTACTGCCATAGCGACTCCAACGTATAGTGCCTACGATTGGAACATATCAAATCAAAGTACTATTTTTTGGACAACATCATATCGTTCGGAAGTAGCTTATGGGACTTTTGGTATATCATTAGGCGTACCATTTCTAATGAGTATGCCGGGTTACACGGCAAACGGGTATAGCATAAGATGTATTAAGGAATAATAAAAAATATAGATTCGGCGGGGATTGTATACTATAAATTTTAATTGTGATAACCATTGAGATCGTTAAGTGCAAGCTTACAGTCTCAATGGTTAACTCATGAGTTGACCTAATTAACGTATTATATTCGATCTGTCTCTTCCACTCATCGTAGATTTGCTTTAGTGTATCTGTCATCCATATCCTTACCGGATTGTCCGTGCACATCTGAAGCC
>CAYMGX010000217.1:0-4855 GCA_964390065.1 uncultured Fibrobacter sp.
TTGCCGGTAAACTTGTATCTGCGCCGCCGCTATTTGTCACGATACAGCGATATGTTGATCCATTGTCCCCTGAACCTGCTGTAGTAGTGTATGTTGCTGTCGCCGCACCCGTTCCAGTTGTAACATTAGAAGTACCCTTCTGCCATTGAAATTTAAGATTCGATCCTTTTACCGTTACGGAGAATGTAGCTGCACCACCAACTATTGTTCTCTTAGTCTCAGGCTCAACCTCAATAACCGGAGCATCTTCCACTGTTGTAAACGACGCCATTTTCGAAACGGCCGAATCACCATTCACCGCAGTATAGGTAACCACCTGCCAGTAATACTTAATCGCCCCGTTGAGCGCTGTTGCTAATGTGGTTGTTCCAGCCGTTAAATTTGGAACGGTTTTGGTTAATGCTGTCTCAGATGTACCATACCGTAACGTATAGGTAACCGCGTCGCCATCCGGATCGGTACCACCAGTCCAGGTAAATGTTGGACTTTTTGCCACACCGGTTGCACCATCAGCAGGCGTTCCCAGTGTTGCTGCTATTGGATTTCTGTTATAACGAAGAATGACAGGAAAATCTTTTGCTACTTTATTTGATGAATTATCGATAACTTTAAAGTTAATGGTGTCACTCTTGCCCGCGGTAAGTCCTGTTACCTTTACAGAATAGAGGGAACCGGCATTTGTGATACCAGTAACCGCTGCACCGGCGCGCGTTGCAGTGACCGATGCTATATTGTTATCATCAGAACAATCAATCTGAATTGTTATGGTATCAGCAAAAACACGCTGATCTGCATTCTGTGGATTTTTAATCGTAACTGTTGGCGGAACATTATCAATCATACTCGGATCATAGATAACCGTTACCGTTTTTGATTCACTATGTTTTGTTGATGCCTTATCAGTTGCAGTAAACGTAAATGTATTGGCACCAACAGCAAGCGTTGTTACCGTTGCACTATATACTCCTCCGGTACCCTTGACTACGGGAACATCAGACGTTCCCATTTTACATGTTACCGTATCAATCCCGGAAGCATCAGTGCAAACCACTTCAACGGTAATGGATTTTGAACTGACCTTTGCGCTGTCCTTTTCAGGTGTTTTAAGTGTGATTACCGGAGCTGCATTGTCATTCATCGTCGGGTCGTAAACGATGGTAAAAACAGTATCGTTTGTATTTTTCTTTGATGATGCATCAGTTGCAAGAATGGTAATCTGGTTATCACCCTGCACAAGATTTGCAAGTGCAACAGAAAAGGTGCTGTCATTATCCTTTGTCATTGCACCATTCACAGTACCGAATGTATAGGTCACTGCTCCGATACCATTATCATCTTTGCAAACAACCACAAGCTTTACCGACGCCTGTGCGACCTTTGACCGGTCCTGTGATGGATTTGACAATTTAATAGCCGGTCCGGTAACATCCGTTGCAGTAGGATCGTACATGACTACAATTGTTTTGGAATCACTGTTTGGCTTTGCCGCTTTATCAGTAGCGGTAAAAACCAGGGTATTCGCTCCTATTGTCAATCCTGTCACCGTGGCCGAATACACACCTCCGCTTCCGGCGGTAACCGGTATTGCACTTGTTCCCATTACACATGTCACCTTATCAATTCCCGATGAATCGGTGCATAGAACTTCAATGGTCGTTGATGCAGTGTTGACAAGAAGCGTGTTTCGAACTGCTTTCAGGCAGGTTATAACCGGTTTGCCTGTATCATTCATGGTAGGATCATAGTTAACTGTAAACACACTGTCTGTACGGTTATTATTTACGGAAGCATCTTTAGCGCTTATGGTTATCTGATTTTTTCCGCTGACCAGACCTGAAATAACTGATGAGAACGTGGAATCATTCTCTTTTGTCATTATCCCGGTTATTGTGCCAAGCTTGTAACTGACAGTCGCAATAGGACTGTCATCCCTGCAGACTACTTTCATTGTAACTGATGAGACCGAAGTACTCCCATTATTAACCGGACTTGTAAGTGTAATAACAGGCCCCTTTGTATCAAGCATTGACGGGTCGTATTTGATATATAGTGGCAACGTTGATGAATTTGCGGCGGCTGAACTATCAATTGCTGTAACAACGATAGTATCAGTTTTTCCGGCAACTAATGATGTAACCGCGATACTGTAGACTGAGTCAGTCTTCTGAACAGTCAGTGCAGTACTTCCCTTCATTGCCGTAACCGACATGATTCCGCTCTGATCGGTACACTGGAGCTGAATTGTTGTCTCTGCCGTTGAGACGCTAAATGATGCAACAAGGGGATTTTTCAATGATATCACCGGACGAACATTATCCTGCATATCAGGGTTATAGGTCAGCGAAATCTCTTTTAATGCAGCATTTTTCGATTGTGATCTGTCAACTGCTTCAACAGTCACGATCGTCTTCACACCCGCGGGAAGATCCTTTACCGTGCACTGATAGGTATCACCGCTATGAAGCGTATCACTTAAGACTGTCGTTCCTATCCTGAACACCACACTGCCGATCCCTGAGAGAGAATCTGTTATGGTAAATTTACAGGTAATGACATTCGAACTGATCATTGCATCCGCTGTTGACGGATCAACAAGAACGATATTCGGCAATGATGTATCTGACGCAAGAACCCTAATGAATAATTTCAAGGGATAAGCGTTATTGTTATAATTTGCAGTAATTACCACGGTGTCAACCGCAGGTGCTCCCCAGCGGATAGTATCACTCCAGACACGCTGTGAAATCGTTCCTTTATTGCATCCAAACGACACATCCGCTAATGCCTTATCAGCCAGTAAGGAATCGAGTGATTTCGAAAAAACACTGTTTTCTGCAGCGCTCACACTTATTGAATCCTGTTTCCAGAGAGAAGCTGATGCTTCAAGCACGCGAATCGAAAAAGGAAATGTCTTTTGTATGCCATCACCACTCAGGGCAGCTTTTACAGTGACCTCTTTTTTTCCTATCTGCTTGTACATAGTTGTAAAATAGACTGTATCAGGTTGTAAACTTCCCGGACGGTTTAAAGGTACCGTAAGCTCTTTTTGATCATCACCCTGTATAACAGTCAGTTTTTTAACCAGATTTGGAATATTTACGACAAGACCAACAGGTACCGAATCCCACGCATTCATTTCAAGCAGGTCTCCCGAAATAAACATGGTAATCTTTAAATTATCACCATTTTCGTACGGATTAGTTGGCAGTTCCTTGCACGTACACAACAATGAAATGATTCCTGCCAGAAATAGACTGATACCCGATAATAACTTTTTTCTCATAAGGTGTTCCTTTTGCTTTTTAAACAATATTGCGTAATTGCGAATAATTGGGTTTACTGCCATAAAATAGGAAAAACAACAGCGAAGATCAACACTTTTTTTGTATTATAATTTCTTACGTGTGTACACATACTGATGTACCATCCGAACCTGATTAAATCGAATTTTATGCATAACATTTTATATTTAAATATGTTATAACACAACTACGATACTATCTCAAGATGGACTTTCTGGCGCTATTTCTTCAAATCAGCAGAGTTTTCTTTGGTTACATTAAACTCTGAGTCTGCCGGTTCAACAATTCCCGCTTTTAGACTTATTACCGCTGATGCAATACAGTTGCCGTTTCCTGGTTGCATTTTTCCGTGTTGATTTGTACAATGAAAATGATGTCTCAGGACAGTCCGGCAAGAACTGGTGTATTTATCAAAAAAGTTGAACTACTCTGTTCAACGTATCTAAACCATATATAATTAATGCTCTTACACTATGAAACCACTAGTAAAATCATTTAAGGCTGGTACAGCATTGTTCCATGAAAATGATCGCTCGCGTGAACTGTATATAATACAGTCGGGTAATGTAAAAATTTACAAGATGAATGGAAACAGGGAAATTGAAATAGCCGTACTTGGCAAAGGCGCAGTCTTTGGGGAAATGGCCTTAATTGATGGTAAGCCGAGAAGTGCATCTGCAAAGGCTGTAAACGATTGCAGTGTGGTCATCATCGACTCAGAAACATTTAATCAAAAAATTGCAGGAGTACCCTCATGGTTCATGTCAATAATCAGGATGTCAAGCAATAAAATCAGACAGGCAAATGAACGTCTTAAACTGTCACGAGGTAATTATGAAGAGTACCGTATTGTTATTGCGTTATTACACCTGTTTCGTAAATACCATTTCAACAATGCAGTTCCTGTTGCGTCAATGCACAATAACCTTATCGAATTACTGGGTGTCACCTACCAGACGACATCAATGGTTATTGAGTTCCTTTTAAAAAACCGCTTTATTGAAATCGAAAACGGCCATTTATCAATCGTCGTTTTTTCACAGTACTGCGAATACTGTGAATTTTTGCGTATGATGATGCGTAAAGCATTTGTCAAAATGCCGGAAATTCCGGGAGCAATGCAGAAAATACTGATTGCTACGGCAACTGCAAATCACTCGATTTTGCATAGTGACGAACAAGTGACACCAATTACCGGTAACGCATTATGGGATATAATTTCTAATGTCAATCTCCAACAGGAGTATAACAACATTATTGTGTTTTTGCGTGACCACAATCTTCTTACTGCGGTGAAATCAGAAAACAAAAATAGCGATAAAGACCAAAATCCTATCGCATCGTATCAATTTAAAATCAACAATGCACATTGGAAAAAACTATGTTTGTATGTCAAGTTCAAAGATTATATGACAATTGCCTGACTATTGGTTCATTTGCCTTCATTAGCATGATATCACTTTTGGTCATCATGCTGTTGGTAACATCATCCCCTGCCGAGGAATATGCACCATCAGTAATTCTCAAAGAAACCCGATGGAACCTGGAGGAAA
>CAYMGX010000218.1:0-4844 GCA_964390065.1 uncultured Fibrobacter sp.
TTTCCTCCAGGTTCCATCGGGTTTCTTTGAGAATTACTGATGGTGCATATTCCTCTGCCGCAGGTGATAGTACCAACAGCAAGGTAACCAATAGATACATCATGATAGAACAGGATAACGAAACACTGGTCACGAAGTTGTCATACAGTCTTTGAATTTGACATACAAGCATAGTTTTTTTCCAGTATACATTGTTGATTGTAAATTGCTATACTGCGATATGGTCCTTACCATTATTTTGTTTTAAGATTTCCCCGCAGTAAGCAGACTGTGATCAAGTAAAAACTGTACTTTTACTAAATCAGACTATTTCTATTTCAGAATTTTCATTCACCTTGTAAATTTTTACATTACCCGACAGGATTATATACAGTTCACGTGAACGATCATTTTCATGGAACAGTGCTGTACCAGCCTTAAATGATTTTACTAATGGTTTCATGTTGTAAGGGCATTAATTGTATATGGTTAAAGTGTAATGAACAGAATAGTTCTGCTTTTTTGTAAGCAAACCGGTTTTTGCCGGACTGTTCTGAGATATCACTATTGATTGTATAAATCAACATGGAAAAATGCAACCATGAAACGGAACTGGTATTGCATTTGCGGTAATAAATCAAAAAAACGGAAATTGTTGAGTCGGCAGACTCAGATTTTGAGGTAACAGGATAAAACTCCGCTGATTTGAAGACGTTGGGCCAGAAAGTCCATCTTGAGATAGCATTGTAGTTTGATTTGCATTAGATCTGTTGTTATTTCGAAAAATATGAAAAATGTGTACAACTATATGTAACGTACTTAACATAAACTAATACAGTAAATTAACGAGTTCGCAGGATACTGGTGGTACACCAGGATGTGCATAGATAAGATGTTAAAATATTAAATTTATTGTTGTTCTTTTAGGTATCGTATCATATTTTATTGCGATTTAACCCCAATTATTCGTATTATTCGCAGTTGCGCGTCAATGTTTTAAAGCAAAAGGAACACCTTATGAGGAAAAAGTTATTGTCGGGTATTAGTCTCTTTCTGGCTTGCATCATCTTTTTATTATGCACCTGTAAAGAACTCCCAACCAATCCCTACAAAAACGGAGAAAATTTAAAAATATCCATGTTTCTTTCGGGTGGCTTACTTGCAGTGAATGCAGGGGATTCGGTATCTGTTGGTCTTGTGGTAAATATTCCGAGCCTTGTAAAAAAACTGACGGTCGTGCAAGGCGATGATCAAAAAGAGATTCCGCTCTCTTTGAACCGGCCGCAAAGCTTAGAATCTGATACCGTTTACTTTAAGACTATGTTTAACCAAATTGGGAAAAAAGAGCTCGTCGTAAATGCGATATTGGGCGAAGATATAAAGAAAACGTTTTCTTTTCCTATTCTCGTCGTTGGCTCTGTTGGCTCTCTCTGGAAACAGGATACTCTTACAATTTCGGTCCAGGAGGATACTGCAATCAGTTATTCCTTGCCTGCATTATTGAAAAATCCATCAGCAACAAATATTGTATTTACTTCATCGGATACGGGGGTAAATGGTACCACCTGGAAATATACCATTCCCTGGGGAACTGCACCAAAGGATACGATATCTCTGTTTGCATCAAATGGTGAAAGCGGGTTGTCGGAACTGAAAGTGTTTCTGGTTGCTTCGCCAAAAGATACCATGGCACCCCTGATTGCGCTTGTAAATCCATCTGAAATAGAATCAACAGTAAGTGACAGTGCTATTGTGTGTAAATTTACTGTTACCGACAAACAGGCGGGTGTCGGGATCATACTTGTCAAAAACAGAACAACAATACTCACTGATACACTACGCAGCGAAAGTACATTTCAATGTACGGTTTCCGGGTTGAAAAAAGGAGAAATAACGACAATTGATATAGTAGCGTTTGATAAATCGATGCGGCAGAATTATTCAAAGGTGCAGATCAAGCTGACCTATGACCCTTTGATGCAGGATAATGTAAAACCCGAATTGCGTCATAGGCTGCCTGCTACAGGTTCTGCTTCAACTACGACACCACAGGCATCAATTGAGATCGTTGGAGTAGACCGTAATAGTGGTGTTGATACCGTGTGGGCGTTTAAAGGTCCGACCCGTTTACCAGTTGTGCAAACTGATTCAGTCTACAGTGTTATGCTTGATAATCTTGTTGCAGGTAAAACAGATACTGTTATTTTCAAAGCACAGGATAAATCAGCGATTAAGAATGCCGATTCGTTATTAGTGTATATAACATATGATCCATCAGCAACAGATCTTACCGGTCCGATAATTAAACTGTCAAGTCCGCTCCAGGACCGGTCAAAGGTCGCACAGACGTCAGCAAAGCTTGTTGTTATATGTAAAGATGACAACGGTATCAGCGCGGTGAACTACACATTCGGTACCCTGACAGGTGCAATGACAAAAGATAATGACAGCACCTTTTCTGTTGCACTTGCAAATCTTGTACAAGGTGATAACCAGATTACAATTCTTGCAACTGATGCATCATCAAAGAAAAATACAACCGATACAGTATTTACTGTTGTTTACGAACCGTCCATGATTGATAATGTAGCGCCAACAGTTGTGATAAAAAATCCGCTCAATGCAGATCAGCGGCTGTTAACAGATACAATTACAGTTCAGATTGAATGTACGGATGATAACAACATTTCGTCGGTTACTGCAATGCGCGGTGAAGTTGCGCTTAGTGGTATTACTAATACCGGTTCACTCTATTCGGTAAAGGTGAGTGAGCTTAGAGCGGGAAAGAGTGATACTATAAACTTTAAAGTTGTCGATAATTCATCAAATAAAGTAGCAAAAGATTTTCCTGTAATCCTTCGTTATAACAGAAAGCCTACTACAGCGACACTTAGTTTACCTTTAGCCGGTGCAACTGGTATTGTAAAAAGCCCAACGTTTACATGGACCGAAGGTACCGACCCTGATGGCGATGCAGTGACCTATACAGTACGATATGGTACATCAGAAACGACATTAACCTATGCAGTCTCTAATGTAACAGCAAAAACTGTTTCGTTGACAACCGCGCTGGATGCGTCAACAAAGTATTACTGGCAGGTGGTAACACATACTGCAGTCAATGGTGATTCTGCTGTTTCGGATATCGCATCGTTTAGTACAGAGGCTGATAAGCCCGTTATTGCAGTTGAACCTGTTACTCAATCTGTTGTTTTTGGTAACAAGGGTACATTTAGTGTTGCCGTAACCGGAACAAATTTAAAGTACCAGTGGTATAAAGGAACGCAAGCGATCTCCGGTGCAACACTACCAACATATACAACTCCGGTGGTACTGGCATCGGATGACGGTTCGACATATTACTGCATTGTCACAAATGGTGATGCTGAGACTAAGACAAGCACTGTGTCACTTATCGTTCTGTTTGAGGTTACCTATGATGTCAACGGAGGACGTGGAACTGCACCGGTTGATAACAATACCTATACTAAAGGGGAAACTGTTGTTATAAAATCAGGAATTGGTCTTACAAAAACAAACTATAGCTTTTCAGGGTGGACAAGAAGTGGGGTAACAAATTCCAGAGTATACCCAGCAAATGACACTCTGGTAATAGGAGCCGGGAATATTATTTTAGATGCAAAGTGGACATTAAATGTGCATACAGTATCATTCGATAAAAATGATGCGTTGGCATCAGGTACGATGAGTAATCAAACGATAGCAGAAGGAAGCGCTGCGACTCTTGTACCAAATACGTTTGTTAAGCCAGGATGGGATTTCGCCGGGTGGGCAACCACTGCTTCCGGTTCTGTAGTGTATAAAGACCAGGTAGGTTTTGATATGGGCAGCAGCGATGTGACGCTCTATGCTAAATGGACTCCAAAGAATTTTACAGTATCATTTGATAAAAATAATAGTGATGTGACTACATCAATGTCACCACAAACGGTTGCGTGCGGTTCATCGGTAAATTTGAATGCAAATACATTTGTTGATGGGTGTCGTACGTTTGCTGGTTGGTCAACAAGCAAAACCGGAAAAGTGGAATATGCTGATAAGGCAAGTTTTATTATGGGGCCACAAGATGTTACTCTTTATGCAATCTGGAAGACATCACCTTTAAATATCAGTCCAAAGTTAGGGGATACTGTTGATGTTTGTATTAGTGACCCAATAGTGCTGCCATCATGCGCACGTTCATACGAGTGGCATTTCGTTTCATTTGGCGGAGATCAAATTGTTACAGATTTGATATCAGAATTCTCGGGTGCAGGAACGAATACATTGAAAATTAATACAACAGCAGGAATGTTTATCTATTGTAATATTACCGATATCGATGGTAATATCGTAAAAACTGGTACATGGCTGGCCGGCAGTCAATGGTGTGATTAGCAATATTTGATTACCTGTTCTGTGTGTAAGGTAACCAAATACGGCGGAATTTTATAGAGCGGAGGGCTGCATGGGGTTCTCCGCTTTTATTGTTTTGAAAATTAATCAAAACGAAACACTCATCGCTGCAGTCTTGACAAAACGCATCGACCTTCCTGAATAGTTCAGAATATAGCTTCCATTCGAAAATCTGCTTATATCAACAGTTCTGCCAACACCATCCAGCACTGTTTTCCCTGAAAGATTTGTAAGTATCCAGTTTGATTCTGATGGCAGGGTGATACTGCCGAGAACAATCATCGGCTTAACAAATGGACGGTTTGCAGATGCAATTGTCTGAACGTCAGTTGTCTGGCCAAGCAGATTTGTATTTGTAAATTGCACCTGGTACGGCCACTGTTCATCATTGGTGTTGTTATCATCCCATTCATGATGCCAGTGTTCCTGTGGAGCTCCCGAGACAACAA
>CAYMGX010000219.1:0-2595 GCA_964390065.1 uncultured Fibrobacter sp.
CTCTGGCACCGCTGGCAAACAACGGTATCGGGAATCAGCGAAAAGCCTGATAAAGAAACTTTAGAAAAAGCACTCCAATCACTTCTCTGGGAGACAATACCTCCAAAGCAAAAACAGCAGATATTTAAATTTCTTCTTACAGCATCATCATGACAGAATGATATTTTTTGGAGTGTAATGTTTATGGAAAATAGTCTTTCAGATTCAATAAAACTACCAATATACTTAGACTACTGTGCAACAACTCCTGTTGACACACGTGTGCTTGACAAAATGTATCCTTACTTTTCCCGAAAATTTGGCAATGCGTCAAGCCGTGACCATTCATTTGGATGGGATGCTCAGGAAGCTGTGGAGATAGCCCGTAGTGCAGCAGCTCAAATAGTGAATGTGTCAACGTCAGATATTTTCTTTACTGCAAGCGCGACAGAGAGTATTAATAGTGCAATTAAAGGAATAGCCTTTGGTCTTAAAAGCAAAGGAAATCACATAATAACGACATCCGTTGAACACAGTGCGGTTCTGGAAACATGCCGATTTCTGGAACAGAACGGTTTTGAAATCACGTATCTGTCTGTCAACGATGAGGGGAACTTTGACTTAGAGGAGCTTAAGAACGCGCTTCGTGATACCACCATACTCATTGCAGTTATGCATGCAAACAATGAAACTAGTGTTATTTTTCCGATTGCCGAAATCGGACGCATTGCTCACGACCATGAGATAACTTTTTTTACTGACGCGACGCAGACTGTTGGAAAACTTCCGGTCGATTTTCCATCCCTCAATGTCGATTGCGCGGCATTTTCAGGCCATAAAATGTATGGTCCAAAAGGTGCGGCGGCTTTGTATATCAACGGAACCGAACTCAAGAAAAGTATAGTGCCGCTTATTCATGGTGGAGGTCAGGAACAGAACCTTCGAAGCGGTACCCATAATGTCCCTGCTATTGTTGGATTCGGGGAAGCATGCCGGATTGCGCAAATGGAAATGGAAACCGACAGAAAAAAAACCATGTTTTTAAGAGACCTGTGGGAACAAGAATTGACTTCATGCATAATGGGGATTCAGATTAATGGATGCCTCAACGCCAGACTGCCACATGTTAGTAATATTTCTTTTCCGGGCATTGATGCCCGGGAGATTATACGCCGTATCAATGTTGTGGCCTTATCGACTTCATCAGCCTGCTCAAGTGGCATTTCAGGTGCAAGCCATGTCCTTAAAGCCATGGGAAAAAGCGAATCGTCAATCAGAGGAGCTATTCGAATGAGTTGCGGGCGTTTCTCAACAGAAGAGGAAATTCGATTTGCTGTCGATGAATTTAAACGCACCTTTAAATAGTTATGCATTGGTAATACGCGACGGGTGGTTTTGACAAGTGAAAAAAATAGCCTGTGTGCCCTTGACTTCAGTCAAGGTTTAAAGTTTGCCCTCAACAAGTACGTGTAATAAAAAAACATTGTGTGCCCTGAAGTTGGCTTCGCCACTGCTGCGCGGTCAGTTCAGGTTCCTGATTGTTCAGGATGACAAAAAGAAATGAGAAGAATTGTTGGGTAGTCAGTACTGCAATTCTCGGATCCGGCACTGAAGTACCGGCCACACAGAAAAATTCGTACAATTTTTACACCACTTAACAAGTAAATCAAAAAATAACCTGTGTGCCATTGACTTCAGTCAAGGTTTAAAGGCTGATCTTATTATGCGTGTAATGCTCAAAATGGCAGACTGTCAATTTCAATCTTTTGATGTCTTATTTGGTTCATATCTACCAATTATGCAGCTTTCTTTATTAACTCAGCTTCATATTCAGGAAACATAATTATCGCAGGGTGGACATTAAACGCGTGTGCTAATTGTTCAGCACGTTTTTTACCGATATCAACTTTATTATTTTCAAGTAAACTGATATTTTTAGCATTAATTCCAGATTTTAAAGCAAGTTCTTCCTGAGTCCATCCTTTGAGCTCCCGTAACATGCGTATAACTTCACCAGTGGTAATTGTCGCATGTTTTCTGGCCGGTATAAAATCTTTTTTACTCATAATCCCTCTAATACTTGTGCGGTGTAATTTCGATGATATAAACAGTTACTATCGCATCCTCAATTTCATAAATTACTCTATAGTGCAAACTTAATCGGGAAGAACGTTGTCCTTTGCGATCACCCTTCAACAGTTCATCATTAAACCCCGGAAATTCCTTCAGGATCTGTGGACCATGCCTGAAAACGAGGCTCTTCCAGAGTTCATATTTCTTCGCTACCTGAGGAGGTACTTTTTTGATTGATTTATGTATATCTTTATGTTCGAGTATATGCCACATTATTATAAATAATAACTTATTAAATTTAATAAGTCAAACTTTTTTAAAATATATCATACATCCTGCCGAATCGTTCGTCATCCACCTCTGCTAAAGCTATAGTAGACAGGTCATTCATTCACAATGCGATTTCCGGCTGGATTGCTCCACCCTTTAAAATTGCCTGATTAGGAAATAGATCTGATAACAAATGCATTATTTCGACCATCAATTTTTCAATCGGATTACTCATGGGAATAGATCAGTCCTTTAACAAAGTAAAGAAATACA
>CAYMGX010000219.1:2695-4786 GCA_964390065.1 uncultured Fibrobacter sp.
ACAAAGTAAAGAAATACATCATTGTGTGGCCTGTCTGTCACTTCAGTGCAGGTTTCCAGTTCTTTCTATTCTTGATTAAGTAGGAAATCCGATCTTCTGTCGATGAATTTAAACGCACCTTTCAATAGTTTTCTCACTTGGACAAAGACAATTTCCATCTAAATCGCCCGTAGACTACATATTCTGCAAATAGTTTCTCTTAAAATTTTGGTAGCGTGCAGGAAACCTACTATATTACATATATGTCAAAAAGAAAATCATAATCAGCTACTATCTGCTGTTCCGGAGCTTTTCAAAACGGGTAAAATAGTGAAGATGAACATCTGAGGGAGCAAATCGTATGTCCGATAAGAAATTCAATTTTTTCCTCGATACACCACTTGGCGATGATGCGCTTATTGTTGAGTCTTTCAGTGGTACTGAAGAGATTTCACACCTTTATTCTTATAGTGTGGAAGCCAAATCTGATAAAACATCGATTTCATTCGATACAATGGTTGGTAAACATGTTTCCCTTATTGTAACCCTTGCAAATAACCAAAAAAGGTACATTTCCGGTCATGTCAAACGGTTTATTCAGCCAAGCAGGCTTGACGACCTTAACCATTACCAGATCGAGATTGTACCCTGGATGTGGTTTCTGACACAGCGGTCGGATTGCCGCATTTTTCAGGAGAAAACCGTACTTGAGATTATCAAAGAGGTTTTTGACTCCGCCGGATTTTCCGGCAAATACGAAACAAAAACTACGGCAACCTACCGTAAGCGGGAGTATTGTGTCCAGTACCGGGAAACGGATTTTAATTTTGTCTCCCGGCTCATGGAAGAGGAGGGTGTCTTTTACTTCTTTACCCATACGAACAATTCACACAAGCTTGTTATTGGTGATGCACCATCTGCGCACAAATCACTGCAGCCATCAGGAGACGTTATCTATTACCGGGCAGTTGAGCAGGAGGAGCGGCGTGATGCCGTAATGGATTTCATCGCAGAGCATTCCGTCCGATCCACGAAAGTGTCGTTACAGGATTTCGATTTTATCAAGCCCAGTACCGATCTTTCGGTAAATCGCAATGAAAGTGATAAATACGAGCTTTATGATTATCCCGGAAACTACACGGAACGCTCCGATGGTGAGCATTATGCAAAGATGCGGCTGGAACATGCACAGTCGTTAGTTAAAAGGTTTTCCGGAACTGCCACTGAGCGAAGGCTTACAACCGGTTCCACATTCAAGCTCACCGAACATCCCAGGTCGGAGTATAATGCAACCTATATGCTCACCGCAGTACATCACTCCGGAAGTCAATCGAATGAAAGTGAGACCTATCAGTGCAGCTTTGAGTGTATTCCGTCAGATGTCCCTTTTCGTCCAGTGAGCAAAGCGGTGAAACCTACCATTTTCGGATGTCAGACAGCCATGGTCACCGGGCCATCGGGCGAAGAGATTTGGCTTGATAAATATGGAAGAATCAAGGTGCAGTTCCACTGGGATCGTGTAGGCAAAAAGGATGAAAACTCAAGCTGCTGGATACGGGTCGCTCGCAGCTGGGCGGGAAAAAACTGGGGTTTTGTGTTTCACCCCAGAATCGGTCAGGAAGTTATCATTCAGTTTATTGAAGGTGATGTTGACAAACCTATAGTGACCGGCTCTGTTTACAACGAGGAACAGATGCCTCCGTATGAACTTCCCTCAAATTCCACACAGAGCACGATAAAATCGCGAAGCTCCAAGGATGGAACCCCCGATAATTTCAACGAGATCCGGTTTGAGGACAAAAAGGGAGAGGAGCATTTTCTGATCCACGCGGAAAAGGATCACATGATCGAGGTGGAGAATGACGAGACACATACAGTCGGGCATGATCGTAACAAAACGATAAAAAATGATGAGACAACCACTGTTGAGGGGAACCGCACCGAGACTGTGAAGAAAGATGAAACGATCACCATTGAAGGGAACCGGACCGAGAGTATAAAGAAGGATGAGTCGATCACGATTGACGGAAACAGGACTGAAAATGTTGAAAAAAATGAAACGATTTCAATAACGGGTAATCGAAGCTTGTCTGTGGATAAAAGTTCCACCAT
>CAYMGX010000220.1:0-4753 GCA_964390065.1 uncultured Fibrobacter sp.
TTGTATACGGATCACCATCAACGTAGCCGGCCAGATCATGTGCGGGAAATCCGATGCCGATCAGAGCCTGTTTGATGAGCCCGCGAAACTCTGCTGAAAAAGATACCGTTGTAGGATCAATCACCTGAATGATCATCGTCTTTATCTTCGGATGCAGGATCAAATGCTGTAGCAGTGATGCATCAGGGGAACGCAGTACCAGTGTTCCATCAAGGCTCTCTATCGTAATCTTCCCAAAACGCCCCATCAGCTCATTAATATCATCAAGGACGTTATGCGGAAGAGGATACTTTGAATACAGCGTTAACCTGCTGACAACATCTGATGGTTTCATGCCCAGTGATGCCGCATTCCATAATGAAAGTGGTGTAATCGAATACGAGTGGATATACTCAGGGCTTTTATCAAGATGTGCAAACTGGCCAATCGCATTGCGGGCATCAACAAAAAGTGGATTGTTAACTTCAAGAAGAATGGTACTGTTACTTTGAACAATCAAAGGGTTCTGTGGATTCATTCGCGTAATCTCAATCTATGCTAAATTTTCATTAAAATTCAATACGTTATACACAAAAGACATATTGTGTCCAGTGCATTGTTTGTCCCTGAATATAATTTTCAGAACTACCAAAACCAGAATCAGATAATTCATCCGGATCGGGGTAAAATAATATTTGGACAATAATTGACCTTAGCGCTGCCTTAACGTAATTTAAAGGTTTTGTTGTCCAGGTCATCAGGTTGTTTTGGAATCCTGAAACAAGCGTTGATCATTCACTTCGGGAAGCTGCAGTTTTTGCTTCAGTTACCCATATCATTTGTCAGGTGGTACCATGCCCAATGCAGTTATAGTTGGATCCCAGTGGGGGGATGAAGGAAAAGCAAAAGTTATCGATTATCTTACCGAACGCTCAGATATCATTATCAGATTTCAGGGTGGAGCAAATGCAGGTCATACCGTTATTGTTGATGGTAAAAAGTTTGTATTTCACCTTGTGCCATCAGGGCTGATGTACCCCGGTAAAGTGTGTATCGTTGGTAATGGTGTTGTTTTTGATGCAGAGCAGTTTCTGCGTGAAGTTGATGAGCTCAATGAAAGCGGTATTTCTGTCAAGGATAGCCTGTTCGTTTCGAATCTGGCACACCTTGTTCTGCCCTACCACAAAGCACAGGATAATGCTTGTGAGGCATCAATGGGCAAAGGTAAAATCGGAACTACCGGTCGTGGTATCGGTCCGGCATATGCCGATAAAGCCAATCGCTGCGGTATCCGTGCGGGAGACCTTGTTGACTGGGATATTTTTGTAACAAAATTCAAGCAGATGTTTGCAGTAAAAAAACAACTTGTCGAGAAGCTTTACAACACAGAATTTACATTAAGCGAAGATGAAATCCTTGACAACTACAAGAAAGTACGTGAACGGATGCTCCCGTTTATCATCGATACCGCAACTTATCTGTATACTGCAACACAGAACAAAAAGCATTTACTGTTTGAAGGTGCACAGGGAACATTTCTTGACATCGATCATGGTACCTACCCATTTGTGACATCATCGAACACAATCAGCGGATCAGCCTGCAGCGGCTGTGGTGTCGGCCCAACCGTCATTGATCATGTTATCGGTATCACAAAAACCTACACAACCCGCGTGGGTAACGGTCCATTCCCGACAGAGCTTAATGATGCAACCGGTGAGCAACTCCGTAAAGACGGTGGCGAGTTCGGTGCTACAACAGGACGTCCGAGACGCTGCGGATGGTTCGACAGTGTTATGATCCGTAAAGCAATCCAGCTTAACGGCATTACCCGTCTTGCACTAACAAAACTTGATGTACTGAACAATCTTGACGAAATAAAGGTTTGTACACACTACGAAATTAACGGAAAAAAGACAGACCAGTATCCATCAACACTCAATGAGCTCGAAAAGGCAATTCCCGTCTACGAGAGTCTTGAGGGCTGGAAAAGTGATATCAGCGGATGTAAAAAGATGTCCGATCTGCCATCAAAGGCACTTGCCTACTACAACAGATTACTAAAACTATGTTATGATGTTCCGGCGCTGATTTTGTCAGTAGGTCCCGACAGAAACCAGACAATTGAGATTACGCCTCTCGATTGATTCCGGAATTTATTACAGATAGATACCAGCACTACGGTTTACGCTTTTTGTAAACCGTATATGCATTACCCAAAACAGGGGCACCCCAATGATTCCTGTAGAAGTTGTCAATAGTTTTCTTGTCAGTACGGGCAAAGAGTTTGTGATCCTTCTTAAAAGTAAAGTTGATGAAAGGACACTACCGATTTCCATTGGTCAGCTTGAGGCTCAGTCGATTGCGATAGCACTCAATAACCTTCCATTCCCGCGCCCACTTACACATGATCTTTTTAAAAATGTACTGACAGCGATCAACTGCACATTGACATCAGCAATAATATGCGATTTGACAGACGATACTTTTTACGCACGGCTTATTATCGAAATCAATGGTGAAACCAAAGAGATTGATTCGAGGCCAAGTGATGCAATTGCAATGGCACTGCGTTTTAATGCTCCGATCTTTGTTGACAAAAAGGTGATGGACGCTGCAGGAGTAGTTGTGTCGGAACAGAGTGATGATACTGAACCGGATGAAGAAGAGGGCAATGCTCCGGAACTCTCCCCCCTCGAAACGCTTCAGAAACAGCTGGAAAAAGCGATCAACGAGGAGCGGTATGAGGATGCTGCGAAAATCAGGGATGAGATTAACCGGATGAATTGAGAGGACGATTCAGCTGACATTTGCAAACCGTAGTAGCTGTCACAATTAACCCTTGATGTTAATCACGTTTTTTAGTATTTCTATTGCAATTTGGTCTCTGTTATAGGATACCAACATTCATTTTTCCATATCTCCACAGGTCGTATTAGAAATTGTTAACAGATTGCGATTCAGAAAAATTACAAAACGCGACATCGTATGGAGTATTGCAGGATTATTGGGCGTTGGATTATTCAGTATGATAATCATGAATGGTTTGGCGTAATCATGCATGGTGGATTAAATGGACCAAGCTTTATCGCTATTTGTTTTGGAGCAATATGATGAGAACTATGATGATTAAAATAAACAGAAATCTATTTATGCCTGTTATCTTTGCACTTTCAATAAATTCTATTGCAGAACAAATAGTAACCACAATGCCATCACCATCATTAACCACGCCATTACAT
The DNA here is from genome assembly GCA_964390065.1 of uncultured Fibrobacter sp. Classification (GTDB taxonomy): domain Bacteria; phylum Fibrobacterota; class Chitinivibrionia; order Chitinivibrionales; family Chitinispirillaceae; genus JAAZBG01. The sequence continues at coordinate 3,222 of CAYMGX010000220.1, forward strand.
AATGCAACAAATTGTACCGTCCCGGTAATTCTGAAGTGGAACAACCCTTCCCAAACTGCTACTTTTACATTACAAATAGCAACAGATTCAAACTTTACAACAATCATTGAAGATAGATCCGGTATCGTAAAACCCACGTTTACTCCAAGTGGTCTTTTAGGCTCGACAACGTTCTATTGGCGGGTGAAAACATTAAGTAAATATAATCAGGAAAGTTCCTGGTCACCAGTAGCGATATTTACAACTGCAGCAACTGATTATACGCGTACATCAAGCGAAGTATACAATGTGATGACCTATAACTCGATACGGATTGCATATTATGGAAATGGAGAAAACCTCGCTAATGGTAAAGTAGACCCATTTCTCCAGAGTGCAAAGGATAATAAGTACAATTATGTTCTCGCTGAATTTACAATGAATAGAGGTCGTAACAGCTCTATGTTAACAAAAAAAGAGGATTTTAAATTGGCGTTTACAAGAGCAAATGCATTCGGTCTGAGACTTATACCCCTTATTCAAATGGGCAGCGGATGGGCTATCCATTGGCGTCATGCACAATTGACGTGGAATCCAAAAATTAAAATGACACGCATAACCTTCAGCGTGACAACAACAGATAATGAAACTACTAATACTACCCATTCATCATTAGGAACACCATCGTTCAGCTACGATCCGGATGGTTTTGACAAAACTGCAATTGAGCTGTTTCAGACAATACGTACAGCCCATCTGGAATCCGGTGTCCAGTATCCGCTTGAGTTCATTCACCTTGGTCATGATGAACCGGCATGTTATACCCGTACACTGTTTGGTGATTGTAAAATCGGGGACGGGCCTGCCGGAAGCGGATGGAGTATAGTATCTGTTGATGAAAGATGTGATGCAGACAAAGCATTCATTCAAAATTTCTCAGGTTCCAAATCAGAAGCTGTGCAGCAACTCCTCGTAAGTGAGTTACATCGGAGAATTGAGCAGGTTAAAGCTACGTTAGGTAATAATGTCAGGGTTATGGTGTATGGTGATATATGGGATGCACAGATGAACGGAAATCGCGATATGGAATTGTGGAATGGTACGATTGTACACACAACCCCTGGAATCGCAACGCTGCCGGGCCTTACGAATTTACAAAAAAAACAAGTGCTGAATAGACTGATCCTTCTTCCATGGAATTATGAAAAATCGTGCGATTATGATGGTGACGGTGATTATAAAACAAATGAAACGTTTAATTATCTAAGCTCACATGGATTCAAGTTTGTTTATGCGCATGAAATTACAAGTAATAATATGATTCCCTATTCTAATGATAGAATAGCACAGGCAAATGAATATTATAAATATGCAAAGAATCACAAGCAAAACAGTCTTGGATATGCAGCAGTTCACTGGACAGACTGGGAAAATCCCGTACCTAAAAGTTTTGATTCAATGCGGTATTTATACAATCTCAACACTTCAGATATACCATTGAAAGATTTTAATAATAATTACTCCCCTATTCTTGACCTCCTGCAGAACGATTG
>CAYMGX010000221.1:0-4747 GCA_964390065.1 uncultured Fibrobacter sp.
GATGTCTTTGAGGATAAAATTCCGCTGAAATTTGGAATCGTAGTACTTGTAAATGCTTTTAAGTTTGATCATAATTTTTAATTATCAATTAGTAATTAACAATGAACAATAGAAAACAATTAACAATTAGCAGTTAGCAATGAACAATAGAAAACAATTGTCAAAGAACAATTACTTTCTGGAAGTATTGATAATGGAGAACAATATTTTAAGAATTTCTTCGCATTTTTCTTGTAGGATTTTAAACTGTTCGTTGGTGAGGTAATCAGTTGCATGCAACAATCGTAACCAGTAATTTGTCTCTCTCGCCTCTTTATAAGCAATACCCATTTTAACAGTAAACTCTCTTTTTGATATCCCTCCTACTGCTTCTTCAATATTTGCGCCTATGGATGTGCCACTTCGTAAAAGCTGTTTGGATAAGACAAATTCTTTCTTTTCTGCAATCAAGGATTGATACGTCCTAACAATGCTTACAGAAAATGCGAACGATTTGCTTACAACGATATTATCTTTCATAGTATTTGGTTTTATATTGTTCATTGCTAATTGATCATTTTTCCTGTATTGCTCATTGTTAATTGTTAATTGCTAATTGTTCATTCATACCTCAGCGCTTCGACCGGATTCTGCGTTGCAGCCCGCCAGCTCTGCCAGCTCACAGTCAGCAATGCCACTGCCATTGCTACTGCCCCTGCTACTGCAAATACCCACCAGCTCAGATCGGTTTTATATGCAAAGCCCTGCAGCCATTTGTGCATGGCATACCAGGCAATGGGAGTAGCAAATACAAAAGCGAAAAAGACCCATTTAACAAAATCCTTGTTAAGCATGAGCATTACTTCGGCAGTGCGTGCTCCGTTTACCTTGCGGATGCCAATTTCCTTGGTACGTCGGATCAGGGTTATGGCAACAAAACCAAATAGTCCGGTTACCGACAAAAAAACAGCCAGTAATGAAAAGAAAGTAAGTGTCTTTTCCTGGTTTCTTTCTTTCTTATAAAATGATGCAATTCTGTCGTTCAGTATTTCATATTCAAAAAAGGCTGTCGGCATAATCCCAGCCCATATTTTCCGGGCAGCTTCACTGATTTCCGTATCGTGGCCATCTGATCGGATTGCCAATTCATAACAACCCTCATCATTCATCTTCAAAAGAAGCAATGGTTCAATAGCCCTGTGGACAGAATGCACATGAAAATCTTTCAAAACACCTCTTACAACAAATGACCCAAGCTGATCTCCGGCTTTAACTCCAAATTTACTTGCTGCTTCCTCATTAATGATTAACTGGCCCGGATTGTCAGTATTCTCCTGAAATGAATCCCCATCAATTAAAGGAATCTGCAATAACTCAATGAGATCAGCACCAACAAACAGCGCCTCTTCCTTAATGGGTTCGGAATTCTTATCCATACCAATTTCAAGTTTTATATAATTGGTGTGAGGCGGTGTAAATGCCGAGGTAGCTACTCCAAGTACATGTGGAAGCGATTGCAGTTCGGTTTTGATTACGTTAACCTTGTTCCTTAATTCAGCATTATTCAACTTAAAAACGATGACATGATCACTGTTAAACCCGGGGGCTTTGTTTTCCGAAAACCTCACCTGTTTGGCGACAAGAATAGCAGCCGTCACAATGAAAATGAATACGGCAAACTGCAATACGATCAGTATTCCTGAAGGCGAAATGAATCTGCTCTCTTTACTGGTTACCTGCTTTTTAAAAAGACTAACAGGAGGAAGTCTTCTTGAATAGAAACTAAGATAGGCGCCACCGGCAAGAGCAGTAAACGTAACGAGTCCCACAATGGCAACAAGGTATTGCGGTTCCATCAGCAGACTAAAATCGATGCTTTTGTCAAAGAGCTGGTTAAACAGCGGAATAGCCAGGTGAATGAATAGCAGTGCCGGTAACAAGCTGAGGGCAATGATCAGTAATGAATGCAGGTAAACATTTTTGGCAATATCCCTTGCTGAAGCACCAATTACCTTTCGGCAGGCAATTTCTCTTAATTGCGATTTGGTTTCAGCTGTTGATAAAAGTATAAAATTCAACAGAGCAACCAGTAAAATTAACAGGGCTACCCCTTCGAATAGCCGAATGGTCTTCACATTGCTGACGGTCAACGGCAAGTAATTCCAGAGATCTTCAGAGTGAAAATACATGTCGCGCAATTGCTGTAAATGAACCGTTTTTTGTTTGTTTTCTTTGTCATGTATCTGGCAACTAAGTGTTGCCTTCTTTTCAATTGAAGCAATGTCTGCATTTTTCTTGGTCACCAGGAATGTCTGAAATCCTTTCTGATCCCAGTCGTTCATTGCTTTTGTTTTTTCTTCATCTGATCCGCTGGTGAACATCAGTGACTGGTCGGCAAGGGCATAATCAGTCAGTTTAATATTCCCTAAAAATTCGGGTTGTAAAGATGAATAGGATGGGAATTGTTTAAATACGCCTGAAACCTGACAGATGACTTTTTTGCCGGAGATGAAAATTTCCAATGATTGTCCCACGGGAGATTTTTCTCCGAAATATTTCCGGGCCGATTTTTCGGAGATCACAATATCATTTTCGTGCTGAAATATCCGGGATTTATTGCCTGAGAGCAGGGGAATATCAAGTACTGCAAAAATGGATGAATCAACCAGAATGAAATTTTCTTCCCTGATCATATCGTCATGCTGTTTGATCAGAGTATTTGACAGGCTGTAGATTCTGAATACATTTTCAATTTCCGGTATTTCTTCAGAAAAGACATCGCCCATTACATAGGGTGTTGAGCAGTCGATATCATATACTACCCGGTAAGTTCTATTGCTGTTTTCATGGTATTTATCAAAGGAATATTCATGAATGATGAAGGTCATCATCACGATCACACTTCCCAGTCCGATGGCCAGACCCATGATCTGAATGCCTGAGGTCAGTTTACGCGAGGCCATCTGACGGAGGACTTGTTTTAGATAGTATTTGAACATTTTAATAAATCAATTAGTAAATATCAATTATCAATTATCAATTAGCAATGAACAATTATCAATAAATACCAATGACTTGCTGATAACAATATTTTCTCCCATATTCTGTGTTTATTATTGCTCATTGTTAATTGTTAATTGTTCATTCATATCTAAGCGCTTCCACCGGATTCCTCGTTGCAGCCCTCCAGCTCTGCCAACTTACAGTGAGCGCTGCCACTGCCACTGCCACTGCTCCTGCTGCCGCAAACACCCACCAACTCAGTTCTGTTTTATAAGCAAAATTCTGCAGCCATTTGTGCATGGCGTACCAGGCAATGGGGCAGGCGATGATGAAGGCCACCAGTACCCAAATGATAAAATCTTTGTTGAGCATGGACATTATCTGATGAATTTTTGCCCCGTTTACTTTTCTGATTCCTATTTCCTTAACCCTAAATCGAAGGAGAAGATACACAAGCCCGAATAATCCCACAAGTGAAATCAACATAGACAATGCAAAGAATACATTGAACAACTTTAATAGGATTTTCTCATTAACATATTGTTCAGTAATCAGGTCATCCATAAAATGGAATTTGAATGGTTCAGTGATTTCGAATTTTTCCCATACCTGCTGAATTTTAGCAATAACTTCTTTCTCATCAGTTTTTCCGCATTGCACAATATAATTCCAGTTTTTATTTCTGATCGAAAAATTGTAAGGTTTGATTTTATTATGGAGTGATGAAATATGGAAATCCCTCGCAATACCCTTAACCTCAGTATTGGTTTCTCCAATGTTGTAGGTTTTACCAACTATAGTTTCGCCCATTCCAAATTGCTGTGCTGCTTCTTCATTTATAATTGCGTAATCATAAGCTAATGTGGTGTCTTCTTTGAATTCTCCCAACTTAACTTTAAGTGGTATTTTCAATACATCAAAAAAGTTAGGTGCTACTGAAGAATGAAAAATGTCAATCTGTACATTACCTCCTGACGGCTTTACCGGCCAATAATTGCCCAATTCACCCGGCAGTTGAAATCCACACGATGTTGTGGCAACAACACCGTTTATTTTTTTTACTTCCTCATGGAAAGCATCATAATGTTTAAAAATGTCTTCTGATGTCGAAAAGGTAAGTAGTGATGAATAGTCATAACCTAAGTTTCCTTTTGTACTGTGGTTAAGTTGCTTTCTTATTGTTGCTGTAGCTATCAGAAGAAAAATCGCAATAATGAATTGTACTGTTATCAAAGTATTTCTGAAAGCTGATCGGGCACTTACCGCATTGCCGGTTGAGTGTGCAACCATTTTGCTGATGTGATTCGAAGGATATAAACCCGACAGAAATCCTACAACCAATCCAAAGGCCAGGATGATCAACCAGAAAAAAGGTTTGTTAAAAGGGATTTCAATTCCTGTTATATCTTGTGCTTTGAGCCAGGGAACTAGGTATAAGGCAATAACAAAAGATATGAAAATGCATAGAAATGTCAGCAGAATCGAGTACCCCAGGTATTGCTTGAAAAGGCAGGATCGGCCGGCACCGATAATTCTTTTGATGGCCACAGATTTTTTCCGTGCTTCGAAACTCGCAATGGACAGGTTGATAAAATTGATGCAGGATATTACCAGAATCAGTAAACCTGCTGAACAAAATATATAGATCAGAGCGACAGAAATATCCTGTTCAAAACTTCCCGCAATGGAAGCACTCTGAAAGTGTATTTTGCTTAAGGGTTGGAGATAGTAATCATTTGAATTGGCGTACCACTCTCCCACATAC
>CAYMGX010000222.1:0-4740 GCA_964390065.1 uncultured Fibrobacter sp.
AGTGCAGGAGCTTATGCAAAATCGCTTTGGAAAAAAACTACCAATTCGAACAATCCTACAGCTCTGACATAAAATAACCCACCCATTCTGAGAAAAAGTGTACCACCATTTTTTGCTGCATAGTTTTTCAGTATGCTGAACTTATTTGTTTATAATAAAAAACCCTTACTATACTATCTGCAAGTGCATCAAAGTATAATAAGGGTATGAAATTTAAAAACGACTACAATGAGATCATAGCTTTTTTATTGTAAAGATTCAAGCATTATTTGAATGCACACCGAACTGGTACAGGCGAAACGAAACAGTCCGTTCCAGTGTGTATGTGTATTATGTGGTTGTACGACTGCTGAAGCGGCTTGATCCTCACTTTCACCATTATGTAGCTTGCTGTAAAGAGTGTGGGATCTACTTTTATACCGATCCCCGTAATAAAGGTCGAAATGATTTGTGCTGTCCATTTGGATGCCGAGCTATTCATGAGAGAAGGCAATCCACGATTCGCAGCAAAAACTACTACCAATATCCGGAGGGTAAAGTGAAGAAAAGAGAATTAAATCGGAAAAGGAAAAGAACGAACGTTAACAAATGCGATTCAGAAACGTTGGAACAACCGACACAACCGCATTGCGGGAATCCAGCAAAGGATGACTCAGAGCTGGTATCCTACCTGTCAAACCTTCTTGGTTCATTGGAACATCGACGAGTATCTGATAACGAAGTGGAGACATTTATCAAAGAAGTGAGACAACGGGGCTTTAAACAGTCTGATTTTTATCCGTATATTGATAAAAAGGAGAAAAAACAACCACCATAAGGAATAGTTATGGCAGAGACCGTTGAAATTAACCACCTTGATACACGATATGAGCGTTACCGTCTTGTTTCACCAGCAGCGGAAAAAATGCTGCTTTGTTCCATACGCACGTATGGTATCCGTGATCCCCTGCAGGGTGTAGATATCAAAGATCGTCACGTATTGTTGGATGGGTTTAAACGATACCGGTGTGCAAAATCATTGCACATACATAGTGTTCCTTATAGAGTAATCGGCAGTGATGAAGCAACAGGGATACTTGCCCTCATAAGAAATTCAAATGCTCAGAGCCTTACAATTATCGAGCAGGCCCAATTGATAAGCGAACTGCGCGATGTTTATAAACTCACCAACTCAGATATCGCTGCGCAGTTGGAAAAAAGCCCATCCTGGGTAAGTATGCGGATCGGGTTACTTCAGGAAATGAGCAATACCGTTGCAGAGAAGATTCTTAAGGGGGAGTTTCCGGCATACTCGTATATGTATACATTACGGCAGTTCATACGTATGAACGGTATTTCTCGTGCAGACATCGATAAATTTGTAAATGCTGTCAGTGGTAAACATTTGAGTATTCGTGATATTGAACTGCTTGCACAAGGTTATTTCAAAGGGGGGCAGGCGATTCACCAGCAGATAGAGCATGGCAACATTCCCTGGAGTCTAAGCCAACTCAAAGAAGGTGAACGCAGGGCACAACAGGATGATTGCAGTGAGGTGGAACAGGGAATGATCCGTGATCTGGAAGTGACTCAGAAATACATGCAGCGGACTATCTATAAAAGTAAAGACAAACGGCTCACATCAGCTTCTTATCTTGTACAGGCAAATCTGCTTGCCGGTGGCATTCTGCGACAAATGGATGTTTTTAAACAAACAATAAAGGAGTTGTATGATACCACAGGAAAAAAGAGCTGCAATTAACAATCTGCATAAGGAAGGAATGGGCATCAGGGAAATTTCCCGATGCTTGAGAGTCAACAGAAGAACGGTAAAGAATATCATAGCACAGAACGGTAGTATGCCAGTCTCAATGCGCACTGATAAGATCATAATTGATGAAGAACTTCTGCGCAACGTGCATCAAAAATGTAATGGTTACAACCAGCGTGCACATGAAATCCTGACTGAAGAGCACAATATAGAAATAGCATATTCAACCTTGTGTGCAAAGATTGCTGAACTGGGCTTGTCAAAACCTCAAAAGCAGCGCTGTGATCGATTCGGCGATGAGCCAGGTTCAGAAATGCAGCATGACACATCTGAGTACACGATTGAAATTGGTGGAAAAAAAACAAAGGTTATTGGCTCGGTGCTTTATTTCCGGTATTCAAAAATACGGTACTTGAAATTCTATAAATGTTTCAACCGGTTTAAAATGAAATGTTTTTTCCACGAAGCACTCATGTTCTGGAAGTATGTTGCACCTATATGTGTTATCGATAATACCAATCTGGCCCGTTTACGCGGTAGTGGAAAAAATGCGATAATTGTTCCGGAGATGGAACAGTTTGCCAAAATGTATGGCTTTGCCTATGTTTGTCATGAAATCAACCACAGCAATAGAAAAGCCGGTGAGGAACGATCATTTTTTACTATCACCACCAATTTCCTCCCCGGGCGTACGTTTGAATCCATGGAAGATTTGAACACGCAGGCACATCAGTGGGCAACGGTACGATTTGCCAATAGACCGGTGAGTAAAACCGGCCTTGTTCCTGTTAAGGCATTTGAATACGAACAGTCATTCCTCCAAAAGATTTCCTCATTTGTTCCTGCACCGTATCTTCCTCACCAACGACGTACCGATCAGTATGGGTATATCTCTTTTGATGGAAATTATTACTGGATTCCTGGAACCCGACGTGATGATATTACCGTTTTGCAATATAGCGCTTGTATCAAGCTGTATCTGAAACGAGTGTTATTAATTGAATATGCGCTGCCACTGGATGAACAAATCAAAAATCAATTATTTAATCCTCCTGGACGCAGTCCGAAAGATCATCCGCAGCCACGTGACCGAAAAAACACAAGTAGCGATGAAGAGAAAAAACTCAGAGCGATTTCTAACGAGATAAGTGATTATTTGACTTTTGCATTAAGTGGCATTGACAGAGTGAGATATCACCGTTTTGTACGTCAACTCTACAATCTAAGTTTAAAGCTGGCACCAGAACTGTTGCACAAAACCATAGAGCGAGCCTTTCAGTATCGTATTAAAAGTATCGAAACAATCGAACGTATTGCACTATTGCAAATGGGAAAAGAAGATTGCAGCATTCTCTCCATTGATTATGATCAGGAATTTATTCATAGGGATGCCTACCGGGAAGGCTCACAGAGTGATGATGCTGACTTATCAGGATATGATATAACCGATGGAGGAGATGACAATGGATGAATCACTTAAAAAAATGCTGGATTATCTGCGGTTGCAGCAATTGGCTAAACATTGGGATAGCTGGCTTGCACAGGCAAACAAAGGTAATTACTCTCACGTGAAACTGCTCAACTATGTTATTGAGCAGGAGTACAATCATAAACGTGACAATGCAAAAGCAATGAGAATCGCTCGCGCAAAAATACCTGAAAAATTTGTCATCGAAACGTTTCCGTTTGAACGACAACCGAACTTTGACAAAAACAAAATAATCAATATCTATGATTCATTTGATTACATGGAAAAGAAACGCGACATCATCTGGATTGGTACAACTGGTGTTGGAAAAACCGGTCTTGCAACTTCGTTTCTCATACAGGCAATTAACAGAGGCTACAACGGACGGTTTATTACGTTTCCTGAATTGGTTGAATTACTCTATAAATCGGTGGCAGATCACTCTGAAGCTACAGTTCTTAAAACATTCGCATCGTATGATTGTCTTCTCATTGATGAACTGGGGTATATCGAAGTGGAACCGCTTCAGGTTGGTCTTTTCTTTACACTGATGAGTAAACGACACAAGCATAAAACAACGCTTATAACCTCAAATCTTGGGTTTAAACAGTGGAATACCTTCCTGAAAAACGACCACCTCACTGCGGCACTAATCGATCGTTTAACCGAAAATAGTTATGTTGTTAATATGAGAAAATGTACAAGTCTCAGAAAGCAACTCGACGGCTCATCTGAATTAGCTGCTGAAAAAGAGCCATAACCAACCGCTATACCTTTTTGTACAGTCTATCGCAACCCTTCGTTGTTTAGAAACGAGGGGTTTTTTATATTTGTAAACATATTTACATTCTTACCCATTATGTTATATCTGTTCTTGAACATGCTTTTGTGAATGGACGGTGCAGTTTATTGTAGAAAATGTGGTATACTTTAATTCAGCGCCGTAGTTCTGATAAACGACTTTTTTTATGGCGAGTTTCACCCTATTTGTCGTACCCCCAAATAAATCTCCAAATTTAGAATTGATACTTTGCCAGACTTAATGTATCTTTAATACAGATATACTTTCATAAGGATTTTTAATGAACAGAAACGATATGCTTTTGATGCTTCACGAATTAGATAAGGAGCTATCAACCAGCCTAACAATTGAGATCTGCGGATCATATAGAATTCAAAGAATCAGGGATCTTGATTATGGAAACAACTTATAACATAGATATACTCTACCAGAAATGGATTCGCCTTGGCTGGATGGCTACCGGTAACCCATGGCCTGAAGAAGTCGATCCAGAGCTACTGATTGTGCAAACTACTCATGCAGCACGAACCGACAGTCGCCTTTTCAAATGGCTTCTTACATGGTTTAAAGACAATAACGACTTGATCAACACCAAACGTCTTCTCAGAATTATTACTGATGCAGATACGGCTATTTTAGGCGCGGTAATCGAAATAGCGATCAAAGAAACCGGTAATCACAACCTGAAAACCATTCTGAATAAATGCACTGCTAATAAAT
>CAYMGX010000223.1:0-4725 GCA_964390065.1 uncultured Fibrobacter sp.
TCTACTGATTGCAATTACATCGTAAATTACCAGTTTAAATTCACAGAAGAATCAGAAATGTAGCAAGTAGCAGGTAGGACAAATCAATCGCTGGAAGCGCCCCCCCCCTTGATTAAGGGAGTATAAAGGGGATTTTTTTTATACAAATAGCCTATCAATCCAACCATCATCCCGTCAAAAAACCTCAATAACAACCGTCTCACTCCTGATCCCGGTTCCTGTAACCTTTGCATAGAGCGAATATTTTCCTTTTTGCATTTTCCACGAAAGCTGATAGGGATATACAGTTTCCATGTATTCTTCGTCGTTGACAAACCAGATTACCGATTTTGGAGAGGGAACCACACTACATTTTATTTTCATGACACTAGTTCCATCAGGCATCTCGGGGTCAATATAAAACCGGCTGTTTGACTTTGGTGTTACAATTTTAATTGCATAGTTGTCAATTATTGTATTGTCATTACAGTATGGGCTGTAACGATCTGGCAGTATTTCAAGCCCCTGTGATTTTGCCCATTCCTGATACTGAGGATCAAGCACAATAAATCTCCGTAATTCCGACGGTGCGCTGCATCCCGGAGTAAGCGGAAGTTTATTTCTTTTGTCAATAGACACCATTTGCTGAACAGTACTGAATTCCACCGGTTCAGTTCCCGGTTTGAAATATTCTGTCGTTGTATATGGTGTAAATTTGTCTGCTTTTTTTCCAGTCAGTTTGCAGATCTCTACCGGAATATAGCGCTCTGGAGGTTTGAACTGAATATCATTCAATCCGTCAACTTTATCCTTATGCAAATGCATCATTATTTCTTTTACTATCGCAGCACTACCTTCATAACCGCTCATATTTTTTGTCTGTGAAAAATCAGTATTGCCTGCCCATACACCAACGATATACGAATCACTGATTGCGCAACACCAGGAATCCCGAAAGCCTTCAGATGTACCTGTTTTTACTGCAACAGCGAATGGATACTCCATATTACCACCGCGGGGAAAAGATGGCAGCCGCGCAAATGGATCAGAAAGATACCGCTTGATCTGTTGAGCGACGTCGGGTTCAATGATCTGGCGTCGTTCCACTGCTGAATTTTCGTTATCTGAATAATTCCATACGAGTTGTCGTTTTTTTCCATTATCCGCAAGGCAAAGGTACGCTTCACATATCTGCTGCAGCGAACAGTATAATCCGCCGATTGACAAACCAAGACCATAATAGTCTGCAAGGCCATTATCTTCTGTCAGGCCAAGTGCAATGCATTTATCATAAAACAAAGGCACACCCAGGGCTTTTAAAACCTCAACTGATGGAATATTACGGCTATTGGCAAGTGCATTTTTGTAAAGAACCGGTCCCTGAAATTTTCTGTCAAAATTTTCGGGTATAAATGAATTTTTTCCTGTTCCGAAATCAAAACCAAGATCTGTCAAAATTGTCGATGATGTATATCCGAGCCATTCCATACCCATTGCGTAAATAAATGGTTTCAGCAGACTCCCCGTAGATCTTGGAATTGCAGCACAGTCTATCGCACCTCCGTGAGGGCTGTCATAATCTATTGAACCTATATACGAGAGTACATGTCCTGTTTTTATATCAACCACCATTGCCGACAGATTTTTTGCATATCGTTCATATAACCGGTAATACATTTTGTCAATAATAATCATTACACTATCCTGTAAAGCATTATCCAGGGTGGTCCTCTGTATGCCTCCGTTCTGACTTGCAGTAATCTGCTTCCTGATTGTATTTACATAGTGGTAATTCAGTTCACTTCGTATCTGCTTTGCAGGCTTACGAAATGATGCCAGTTCCGCAAGGGTTTCATCTCTCACCTGTTTCGAAATCCATCCGTAATTGCAGGTCCGGTTGATAATCAGTGATGCCCGTTTTTTGGCAAGAGAAAAACCCTTATCATAAAACAGGTTCATTCTTGATGGTGCTTTTGGTAATGCAGCAAGTAAAGCAGCTTCTGCAAAGCTGATATCCCTGAGTGGTTTTTGAAAATAACGCTGTGATGCACATGCGGCACCTGAAATTCTGTTTCCATATGGTGCAATAGTAAAGTATTGCTTTAAAACCCGTTCACGCCCATAGAATAAGGTAAGACAAACCGCACTGACAGCATCATGAATTTTGTAGTACCAGCCGCTGCATCCTCCATGCTGCAAACGCGCAACCTGCATCGCGATTGTTGATGCCCCTGAATAACTGTTTTTACTTATGTAATTATTAACAAACGCACGGCAGGCAGCATGAATATCTATACCGTAATGTTTGACAAATCTTCGATCTTCAGCTGCAAATGTTGCAAGACGTAAATTATCAGGAAGGGTATCATCAATTGTCCAGAATCCAAACTCCCGATTATCATTTTCAAGGGCAGCGATAAATTTATATGATCTATCAACAAGCAGGTCTGATGGCTGATAATCTTTCAGTCGGGAATCGACTAAACCGTGTATGGATGCGATAATAGTAAAGCAAAAAGGCAATGCCGCAATCAGCAACATTGCTTGTTTGATGGTTACGTTTTTTAAGCTCTTGCAGAAAATGAATGCTAACGACATTTATCTTACAATAACTTTCGCTCCCGGACTGCATCCGTAGTTTGACATTTCGTACATCATTTCTGCACGTGCTGATGGATGTGTAAATTCACCCTGCACTGTCGCTTTAACCCTGAAATAAAAATCATACGTGCCTGCATTCATATTCTCAAAATAAAACACCGCCTGATCATCCATATATGCCTGATACGTTCCCTCATTGGTAGTTGTCCCTGATGGGCGTGCATCCTCACCACTGGTTTCAAGCCGTGGATTCATATACTCAAGCCCTGCTGCAAAAGGAGCTGATACGGCAACGTAATTACAGTTTTTAGGATTCTGCACCTGCACATGTTCTTCAATTATATCTCCTGCAGAAACAGTTATGTTCATATTAGCACTGTCAAGCCACATCCGTTCCTCTTTTCCATCCGTACCAGGAATTATTATTTCCCGGCGAACCACGAAGCCTTTTTGTGAAGCCGGAGTTTTATATCCAGGTTCCTCTGGAATATAATGATGCGAATAGCGGAGAAACAGTGGATTGTTATCAGTTGACGAAACAATAGTAAGTTCTGCTTTGTCAGTATTCTGAATAGCTTTTGTCAATGCACCATTCTTTGCATTATAAACGAATTCATCCTGAATTTTATTGCCTGTCAGTTTAACGGTTGTTTTACCTTTTCCATCTGGTTGTGCGATATAGTCCCGTAACGCAAGCAGTGCAATACCATTTGCCTGTGTTGATCCCCAACCGCCATCACTACCGAGTGTAACAAGTTCCTGTACCAGAAATGGTAATTTTGCCGCGCGTTCAGGCGCATTGCTGAATGCATGAATCATTGATGCAAGAGAGGTTATTTCTCCGGAATGAACCCTTGCCCCTATCCTGAATGATCGCTGTTGTAAACCGGCAAAAACCTCTTTTTCACCATCAAGTTTAAACACCGTCTGATCCCATAAACGTTCATTTAAATCTTTGATTTCTGTCCCAAATGCATTACTATTTTTGTAAAGAGCCCGAAGCACCCGCGACTGGCTCTGTACATCGACATCATTTGACTGCATAGCAAGTTCACGTGCATACCCCATATCAAGTTGCCCTGCATTTGCAAGAGAAAGCAGCGCAACAGAGCGTTCATAATATTTGTATCCGTCAACAAAACCACTATAATCCGTTCTGAGTGATCTTTTCAGTGCATCTATCCCCTTTTTATACATCTCTTCATCAAAGGGATAATTTGCTCCTGATGCATTGGCACGCTTGAGCTCTGTCAGGAAATCGATGACATACGCCGTTAAATAGGTATAACCACTGCAGCCAGGCCAATATCCAAAATATCCTTCCTGATTTTGCGCACGCTGTAAATATTCAAGTGTTGATCCGATTGTTCGTTTGTAATTTATATCGGGAGCATCAAGGCCATATTTAGCCCAGATATCCCTGTAGACAATACCGGGGTACACTCTACTTATCTGCTGTTCCGTGCATCCATGCGGGTACTTTACAAGATAGTGCATTCCTGCTACAACCTTGAGAATTGCCATCTGATCGCTGACTAAAAGTTGACGATTAAGTGTACCCGGGCGGGCTTTCTCCTTTATTGCCGGAATGGTTACCGTTTTCCCCTGCTGAAGATCTGCAAACATGCTTTCATCAACGGCAAATCTATCCGGTTTTACCGGTAGTGCAACACTAAACGCATCCGATGCTTTATCAGATTCACGAATTACCGCCATTTTGAAATACACCGAATCACTCAGCGGATTACCGAGTGTATCATATTGTACATTATTAACAACCATCTCAGCTTTAATCGGATATGGTTTAACATTGTCAAGTTTACAGTCGCCATTCATCTCACCGCCGGTATACCGGAGTCCTTTTATTTCAGACTGATATTTTGCAGAACCGCCGGAACCCTCAATAACCCTTACAATACCACCTGCATTAATTTTGTCTCCGGGACGTACAAATCGTGGCAGTGCAGGTTGAATAATAAGTGGCAGCCGTACCTTAACCTGTGATTTACCGGTACCGAATTTATCACTTCCCGCAACAGCTACCGCACGCACTGCAAAATTTGTCAGATCATCCGACATTGTAAAGCTCACCACAGCCTGACCGCTTTTGTCAACAATAAGATTCGGATTCCAGTAAGGTACTGT
>CAYMGX010000224.1:0-4618 GCA_964390065.1 uncultured Fibrobacter sp.
GAGTCTTAGACGTGTCTAACCACTTTTTCCCTGTCCGAGCGAGGAAGTTTTCAGCATTCTGCCAATTACAGGTATATGCTCCACCGCCTTTCAAAGTCATACTTCCGGTTCCTTGATTCCCGCGATTATCGAACCATAGCTCATAGTCGTAACCATCACTATTCGTAGCGGTTGTGTTTTTGTTCACGGTTTGTGCCATCCCCCCCCCGATACCCATAAGTAGTAGAACGGTAAGGCCTCCTAATAATGATGCCTTGTTTCGTACCATCTGCTTCTCCTTTTTCTGAAACGTAAAAATGTATCAATTAAGCACAATTAATAATCATCACAAATCAAAACCAATTATTAGATTGTTAACTATATTGTATGTAAAGAAATAAACAACCTGTTATTAATATAAACAAAATATTTTAAAATGAATGTTTTTTTTACTGATCCCCCAATCAGTTCTATTGTGGCGAAATGGGAAAAGTAATCATATATAGACTAATCCCCTGATTTATATACTGCAATATATAGGCAATTGTATTGAAATACTTCCTGTTTTTTAAGTAATTCCGATAAAACGTACACAACTTGTGTACATAAATACCATATATATTACCGGGGACATTCTTTGAATGTGATACGGAAAAAAAAAGCATATTCTATTACAATCTGCAACAGAATATGCTTTTCATTGAGTGACAAGGTTGACATATCATGTACTTCAGTATTTAATAGCTTACCACTCAGAATGAAATTACCATGATCTTATTTGCGTGGTACTCACCTTACTATGGATATGTCGTAATTACCCGGACCATTGTAATGCAACACATGAAGTATTTACTTTTTTGACAACAACTGACGAGTCCAAACGTGTTCACCATTTGAAATTCGTACAATGTACATTGAACTTGATCTGTTGATACCATCAGAAGGTAAAGTGATACTTCCCGTGTTACTGTTAGCATGATTTACTCTATACCTTGCAACGACGGCTCCTTTGAGATCAAATATTGTTATGTCGAATGGTGAACCTGAAAACATACCGGTTTCCACTATCAATTGTGAACTTGTCAATTGATAGTTTACATTTACAGAATTCGTTGCTATTGATTTACCTAAACTGTATTTTTTATCATTCTGTTTAATTGTAATATTTCCATTGTCAGGAACAGCATCAAACATTATGTATTTTACTGAATTGACATTTGTTATCGATACAGGTAACTGTTTACCACTTTGTTCCGCAGATGCATTTTGCCATGCAGCCGGAAGGGGTCTGCGTATTGTGATTGGATAGTTATAAATGGAATCCGGCAGATTGTCCGTCAGTTGAATGATAATGGTGTTTCCCTGTGCTGAGATTTCATTTATCACTGCATTATTACGTTCCTTTATGTACCGTACCGTATTAGAGAATGCCGAAACCCAATATTTATTACTGTTATTATTCAAATACTGTAAAGTACTTTTAAGAACTGTTGATGACAACGGGGAATATCCACCATCATTATCGATACCATGCACCATAAGAACACACCATCCTTTCTGTGCATCAGTTCTTTCAAACGTATTTACAAATGCATCAAGGGTGTTTAATGCGTACCGCTCGCTACCGCAATCAATTGATTTGATATCCATGAATGATGCCGGTGTACTGGATTCAATCACCCCATCTCCTCCACGCGCGGCGATATAATATTTGGATGTAATACTTTCTTCACCTTTAATACAATACGGATATGCAATGGTCATGTATTTTTGTCCTTGTATGCGATTGTTTATACTATTTCTGGAGTTTTTAAGTTCTTTATCTTGTTCTGTTAAACTCAAATTACGTAATTTTGGATGCGAAACAGTATGGCTCGCAATTTCATGTCCGCTTGCAGCGGCATTTATTAATTTCGACCAGTCAGATACCCAATCAATTACAGTAAATAATGTCATCTTGTAACCATACTGATCAAATATCGGGATAGCTTTTTTAAACTGATTCGAGCAACCGTCATCAAAAGTATACGTGATTGCAGCAGACCTGAATCCATTCCAGGTACCAATTTCATATTTTGTTGAGGGTATTGCATTGTCCGGTTTAATAATAACATTACCATTATCCGGAACAACATCAAACGTGATATATCTGTTTGTGTTGACTATTGTTATCGATGATGTCAGCCGCTTACCGTTTTGTTCTGCATATGCAGTACTCCATGATGCCGGAAGCGGTCTTCGAATGGTTATCGGGACATTGTAAATAGAGTTGGGTAGATTATCTGTTACTTGAATTGTAAATGAATTTTCCTGCGATGAAATTTCTCTTATTGTAACGTTATCACGTTCTTTGATATATCGTGCAGCGTCAAGAAATGTTGTAATCCAGTATTTACTTTTAAGCCCATCCAGATATTGTAAACTGCCACTGAGTGTTGTTGATGACAAAGGAGAATATCCGCCATCATCGTCAATGCCATGTATCACAAGAACGCACCAGCCTTTTGATGCCGCAGCGTTGCTAAATGTCGCTTTAAAATCATCAAGTGTATTTAATGAGTATTCTGTGTTACCACAATCAATTGAATTAATATCCATAAATGATCCGGGAGTACTTGATTCTATTCCTCCGCGACCACCACGCCCGGCAATGTAATATTTTACTGTAATACTGTCGTGACTTTTAATACAATATGGATATGCAACGGTAAGACATTCTGGCCCTGTAATGGTGCTTTCAATAGTCTCTTTTGAGTTTCTTAATTCATTATTTTGTTCTGTAGTATTTAAACCGGCAAGGTTTGAATGTGTAACAGTATGACTAGCGATTTCATGACCATTTGAAGCAGCTTTTTTTAAATCGGTCCAGTCTGATACCCATTCAGTCACCGTAAATAATGTGAGTTTATAGCCAAATTGATCAAACAGCGGTATCGCTTTTGTAAATTGATTCTGGTATCCGTCATCGAAGGTATACGTTATCGCTGCGTCGCGGAATCCATTCCATGTTCCTACCTCGTAAGGAGAGGGGATTGTCTGTGCACTCGAAACAGTACAAAATAAGAGAATCGGAAAAAACAGTTTTCTACAGTTCATATTAGCCTGCCTTTTTTTAATATGACATTAATTAACTCCCGAAAGAATTGGTTTTATTGATAGAAACAGTATTTTCAACAGTAGAATAGTAAGAATGTGAAACTTCGTGTTGCAAGCCACATGTCGCGGTTCACCATAGATGTATTCAAACTGAAATTTTTAATAGATTATAAATGCAACAAGCTAATTTGTCCATAAGTTTTAATAAAAAAACAATTTTTGTTATTTGCAGATACAATGACATAATCATACGTTATTGTAACATTTTTATAACGCAATTAGTTAGTCATCTACTAACATTATGCATATCTTTCTGACAGCGTTGTAGTGATAGTAATCAAAATTCATATTTCATGTTCCCCCTCTACATGTCAATGGAGAGGGGCCTGGAGGGGTGAGGCTTCTTCGCTTTACAAACTAATAACCACGACACCAACAACCGCGATCACCGTTCCGATGATCGACAGCACACCGGGAACATGCTTGTAAATTATTGCCGTTACAGGAATAATCATGATCGGAGATAGACTTGACAACGCAGCAACAATTCCAGCAGGAGATGTTTTAAGTGCCGTTATATAAAATATCATACCCACAACCGGACCAAGCAGTGTTGCTGCAAAAAACGGTATCTGCACATGGCTTGATTTTCTTGCCGGATTCGTTTTGACAATTTCCACGATGTTAACCGCAAGCACCATCCACACAATTGACATCAGTGCAGCCGACGAGATTCTGAACGCCGCTGCGACAAGTGGATCTATTGATGTATCAACAAGAAACGCTTTTCGCACAAGAGATGCTCCAGCACCGTGAAATATCGCTGCCATCGCACAAAGAGCATATCCCATATATGAAAACGTTCCCGGTTCACGATGTTTTTTCTCAGAATCTTTCCGCTCGTTCATTACAGCAAGTATCAACCCCACCACAACAACAACTATTCCAATAAGCGATTTCAGTGCAACGGTCTCGTTAAATAAAATCCGTGAAATTATAACTGTTGCTATTGGAGAAATAGTGAAAAGCTGAGTAGTCCTTCGGGGTCCCAACGATGAGAGTGATTTCAGATAGAGAAAATCACCTGCTATAAGTCCGCTAAATGCGGAAAGCATTAGCCAGAGCAGTGATGGTGATCCCCAAAAGATAGCTGATTGCCCATTAACTGCTGCAACGATGAGCGCAAAACCCCAAAGCAGCACCGACGCAACCACAAGACGTGTTGCATTAACGACAAGCGGCCCCGATGCCTTCGATGCGGTTGCAAAAAACAGTGCCGTAAATGTCCAGCACAATGATGACAGAAGTGGAAACAAAATTGACATAACAGTATATGGATTTCTTTTGTTATTTGACAGCGGTAAATTAATCATCATTAGCGCAATTGAATCTAACATTGACACAAAAGCACTCGCCCCCCAAGTCCCCTGCGGGAGCCCCCTGGGAACACCTGCAGAGGTGGGATTTAGAGGGCAAGCAAACAACCAAATCATTTATTTCGCATTTTTTGTAGCGTTAATAAGACTTCCGGCAAGCACCATAC
>CAYMGX010000225.1:0-4542 GCA_964390065.1 uncultured Fibrobacter sp.
GTCTCTGGATCAGAAGTCTCTAGGTTCGAGTCCTAGCAGGGCAACAAAAACACAAGTAAAACGCCTGAAATTCAGGCGTTTTTTGTTTTGGCGGGGGCAATATTAGTGTCAATTATTCTAAGTGTAGCTCTGATATATCTAATTCATTCCAATAGCTCAATTCAACAGTATTAATTATCATTGTCGGAATAAATCTGATCCATTTTCATAATCATTTCTTTCATTCTCTTTATTAGCCTTTTTGGCTTAATAACATGCAAATCCTCTCCAAAAGAAAGAAGTTCCATTAGGAAATCATGTGTCTGGAAGACTTTCAAGCTAATCCGTAGTTCTTCATCGTTGTCTTTTATCACCTTCTGTGATTCATGCAATGGGTACGACTTAATATACTTACCTTGTAGTGGATCAAAGGACAAAATAATTTCTTCAAGTTCTGATTTGTTGGAGTTTGTAACACCAAAACAGTTTTTAAAATATTCTTGTGGAACTATATTCTCAGGAAAAAGGAACTTGCTTTTCGTTATTTCTAATTCCCTAATCCTGTCAAGTGCGAATGTTTTTATGTTGTTGTCCTTGTAATCTTTAGACAATAGATACCATCGTCCTTTAAACTCCTTGAGTGCGTATGGCTCAACCTCTCTTACAGTTTGTATTTCATCAAAATACTTCTGATAGATAAACCTTACTAAATATCTATTTTTTATGGCATGTAACAGACCATATAGATGCTCAGTGCCAATAGAACATCGCCTTTCGAAAAGCAGATAAGGTTGCAATTTCTGACCCATGGTGAAGGAATTGAAAACATCAAATGCTTCCATCATGCGATTATTGAAGCCTGACTGCTCATCTTCGGCAATAAAATATTGATTTTGATTATTGCATTGGATATCTATATTGAAAATGGTTCTGATTTCATTTAAGTCTCTCTGAAATGTTCTCAAAGAGATAGACCTTGGTGCATCAAGTAATCCGAACTCATTTTCTATATAATCATTGATTTCATTGAAAGTTGCAAATCTTCCATTACGCAATTTCTTAATTATCAGTAAATACCTGATCAGATAATCTCTCTTTGACATACGTACTTTGTATTAAGCTGCTTTGAAGCCAATAGGTTTTGTGATATTATCAAATGTTTTCTTATCCAGGTTATAGACATCCGCAACAGTCATGGGTTTGTTAACCTTGACTTGCTTACCAAGTGAATCAGCCAACTGTTGAGCTTTCTCGATTTCCAGCTCTTTAAATTCGTATCTGGCTATTAATCGACCTTGTCGCAGCAATGCATCATCTATTTTCCGTATCCCTGCATTAAAGGTACATATTGTATTGATGCATAGCGCATCGCCCAGCAAACCATCACCTAAATTTAACAAATTCGACAGTGCTGATGCATTTCCAAATCCATTATCTCTTTGAACTAATAAACTTTCGCAATCTTCAAGTATGATAACCGAATCCTGCTGTCTTGCAATGAAAGGTAAGAAATCCGGAGAGTTAATTCGTTCTATCATATTTACAGGAAAATATATGAATTTCTTATCAATATTGCTTATTAGGTGCCTTAGGTAGGTTGTTTTCCCTGTACCATACTTACCATGTAACATATAAATTCCGCTTCTCCCTTTACTATTCAGTGAGTTAATTACCAAATCGTTAATACCTCGAAAGTCATCGTTGTAATGAGTATTAATGGCAAGATCAATTTGCTTTGTATCAAATTCTACAAGTTCAAGCGACCCATTATAGTTCTGTACCATATAGAATTGTTTGTGTGGCTCATTAACTTTGAATTGATCGACTGTTTGAATCAAGTCATTTCTTTCACTTTCCGAAATAGAAGGTCCATAGAGAATTTGCAGACAATAGCGGTTTATTTCCAGCATCAAAGACTCTTTTAGGATCAGGCACACCTCAGAATCTTCTATATTAAGAACGAATACATTTTTATCCTTTGCACTATCAATTCTGATTATTTGGCTTGCTGAAAGCGAGTATTGCTTTATTAATTGTTTTATAAGCCCTTCAAAAAGTATTGCCTGTTTTATTCTATAACTGGAAAAGTATTCTCCAAAAAGGTGGATGAACAGTTTACCAGGGTGGAGTTCATCCATGCAAGTATTTCCTATTACATCAAAAGTAGGATGTGCTTTTATCTTTCGTTGGATGCTTTTGCTTTGTGATTTTTGATCCATGGTTGTAATTTTGGATCAAAAGTAAAATATCACAGCGACATAACTTGACGCTAAAGACGCGTTGCTAGCAATATTTTATTATTTAGCCCAGTCAAAATACTGAAAGACCTTTCCATTTACTATCATTCTGCATAAAACATTAAAGAGTTCTACCTCTCTTTTGTAGGATCTAGTAGAAGGATGGTACATGTCAATTACCAACCGGTTGTTGTGTTTGTAACAATGACATTTTGAATCCGATATGATTTTTTCCCATGGATCATCATAAATATTATCTCCATAGATATCACCAAGATTTGCACATATTACAATATTAGGATCAATTAAATCAATTTCTTCTTTAATAAATTCTTTATCTTTTATTGCAAAATATTTTAAATCACTGTTTTTCGATATGTTTTTCCCTTCATTCAACTTTTTTAATTCCACTATAGAAATATCATCAATTAAATTTGGTAAATCAACATTTTCAATATCTGGCATTATATGTGGATATTTATAAAGTGAATTTATAATGTACCACCATCGGGCAATATTCAATGAAAATACATTATTATTATTAGGATTAATTCCATCTATTGGATCCCAATCTTCAGAGAAATTTTCCTTTAAAAGAAAGAGTATTTTAGGGAAGGCTTTGCCCCATTTTTCGAAATTTATAATACCATCTATCGTAAACCGGTTTCCATCTTTATTAAAATCAGGATTGGAGTTCTGCCATCTTTGAAAAAGATCAGCTAATTTCTTATTATATTCCTCTTTATTCATATGAAATAGGTTATATACCCAAGTTATTATTTTTTTTGCATCCAGATCCTTTTCTTTCCTATTTCTTTCCAAACCCCTAAAAAAATAAAATGCGAAGCATACCAATTTGGACTTAAAATAAGAGTAGAGGGGTAATAAACAGGAATAAAGGAATGTATTCATAGCGGGTTGTAGATGTCTTATAACATCTACGAACGTGTTGCAGGTTGCAACGTACTTTGTTAGTTTATTGATTGGGAATCAATAGTTTAAAAGGGAATGTCATTTTTACGTGCTTCAGCACTTTTTCTTAAAAACGTTAAAGAACAGCTTTTCAACGGATTGGGGGCTTGACACTAGTTTCAAGTTTACCGGGGGCAAATCTAGATCAACTCATCCGAACAATTTTTTGGAGGGTTTCAGTCCTGCGTGGTAAAAACTATGTAATTTAAGCGAAGATGTATTTGCCTTGATTCATGGCCTTATGCTTTAGCAATGCAAAAATCCAACTTTTCAATTCAAATCGTCACGCTCATTAAAAACGCTGTAAGTACTATTAACAAAGTATTTCAAAGAGCTATTTTATATTTTTAATGCCCACAAGTGATAATATATATAAAAATAAAAACCCTCTATATTTTCACATAGAGGGTTTCAATTAATTTACTTAAAAATTTTACATACCAATCAAATCACTAACACCATTCATTTCTGTTTCCTCAGTAATCTCTCCAGTTGTAGCATCAACAGTATATATTTTGTTTGATGTGGTAACTGTAATATTACATTCACCACTATTTATTGACTTCAATGTAGTTTGTTCAGGTGTAGATACAACAACTTCAATAATATTTTCACTAAAATCTTTGGTTTTTACTTCATCAATATCTGAATTATAAAAAACAAGTTTAGTACCTTGTTTTACAGCAAAAACGTTTTCATCATTTCCTGTGAATGATTCAACAAAAGTAACAGGTAATGAAACTTGCTTAAAAGTCGTATCGGTATTATTAAAATACCAAAAACCATAATCATTTTGATTAATAAAATAGCAATCTCCATTTTGGTTTTTCATGGTGAATGTGCTTAACAAACTAATACCATTCAAAGCATTTGAATTTTTTACATCAGTTAAGATAATACTATCTTCTATGAATGAAATTTCACTTATTTTACGTGAAGCCCAATTAGGCATAACATAAGCGTATAACTTTCCATTATTATTTGACCAAAGAACACTAATATAATCACCTTGATTTAATTGTTCCCAATAATCATAAGTAGTTAATACACCATCTTTATAAACCCAAAATTGAGAATATTGTTTAAGTATTAAATAATCTTCATCAACTACGATATACGCTTTTGGTTCATTTTCAAATATACCATCATTGTGTGGATCACCACCAATATACTGATTAAATAAATACTTAAATTCTGGTGTTTCAGTATTATTTACACTAAACTTATAAACATCACCATCTACATCTGAAA
Organism: uncultured Fibrobacter sp.; assembly: GCA_964390065.1. Lineage (GTDB taxonomy): Bacteria > Fibrobacterota > Chitinivibrionia > Chitinivibrionales > Chitinispirillaceae > JAAZBG01. Next base: position 4,440 of record CAYMGX010000225.1, read on the forward strand.
AATAAAGATTACCATTCCTATCATATTCAAATGATGCATTCAAAGAATATAAAGTTGATCTATCTACACATATATCATAAGGCATTTCAAACATTCTACCATC
>CAYMGX010000226.1:0-4541 GCA_964390065.1 uncultured Fibrobacter sp.
TCATATTTATATCCATATCACCTAAGTCATTTGGATTCTATCTATTTAAAATGATTCGTAATTAATTGTCGAAGATAATTTTTGCCATTCCGAAAATGGTACAACAGGCTTTTAAACAAGTTTTATCTATCAGTTGGTGTGCCAACTCACTAAACGGGAAATGATCTGATAATTCCCTAAATTACTATATCAAAATTAATACCCTTCCCCCGGCCAATCCAGCGGTAAACCGATAGGCGCATTTTCAAGCTTTTTTTTCTCAAGAACAGGGATTGTCGTTGCAAGCTGCTCCAGGGTACTTTTCTGTAAACCTATTTTTGCAGGATCTTTCTCTTTTTTTAAATCAGCTTCAAGCTTTTTTAATTCCGGTAGGAAATCGTAGCGGTTACATTCTTCGAAACCGAACATTGATACATATTCAACAGCGCCAAGTTCAATATTATCAGTTATCAACTTTTTTATGATAGTATTGAACTCTGGAGTATTGAATCTGGAGAGCATGGTGTATAACCTTGTCCGGATATAGGAATCTGTTTCTGAAGGCAATTTACTCATTGCTAATTGGGCGCATTTGTATCCGCATATTTTCCGTAAAACATTAAGGTTGTATCCTCGGTAAGCAATGCTTTTCATATTGTAAATACAATTGAATAATGCTATTTGCATTTCAGTATCTACAGGTTTTGGATCTTCTGCTCCAAACTGGCTTGACAAACCTATCCAAGATTTATCAGTAAGCAGTCCACAGTTTACATTAAGCCATTTACCAAAACCCTTGTAATTGTTTTTAATTAAATAATATATTGCTATATACGCGTAAGTATCATTTAATTTAATAAATTTTTGAATACTATCAAAGCGACCAATGTCGTTTTTCTGTATTATTTCCTCTATAAGAGATTCAACTTCATCCGAAAGATACTTCTCCTTTAGACGCTCTGAAAATAGTGCCGTGTAAAGTGAATCTGTACCTTTAGAAACGTTAGTTTTTGCCATGCAACCAACAAACAAACATATAATTGAAACAACAATAAATACTCGCATCATATCAACCTCTTCCTCGACTTATCCTGAACTGGGTCCAATGTACAAAAATTGGTTTTGGATTGTTTAATATTTCTTGATATGCATCTACTATTGGCATTTTCTTAAAATTCTCAAATAAATACTGTTTAAACCCATCATCAAACTTTCCATTCCCATTTACATCTCTTAACTTCAGCTCCTCCATAGTCCCATGATACGGGCACCATCCCCATGACAGCGAAACGATATGTTCACACACCGGGCAGGTAACAAATACGACATCAATATACCGCAGCAGATTAATAATCATGCACAACATTTCTGCATTTGCAGTTGTAAATTCTCCTCCATTTGCTTTTTATCCATTACATCACAGACATTTTTTAATTCGAGAGACTCTATAAATTTCTTGTTCATTTTAGCGTAATCAATTCCATGCGAGGCAGAGAATCCCATATAGGAGACAATGTATACTTTTTTCCTTTAAAAATTAATTCGATGGTATATTGGTCTTTTTTTAACCGGCACCAGCGAGCTCTCCCAAACTTATCTGTTTTATTATTATATCGATATTTATTGGGTGCATACAAACTACACTCAACCGAATCAACTGGTAATCCGGAAGAATTTTGGACTGTAACTGAAATATAGCCGCCATCAATGCACCCATCCTCAGATCTGCATGCATCAATACAGTGGAATGTGATATCACGATTAGAAAATATTCTTTCCAACCTTTTCATTTCTTCTGCTTCTTCTTCCATTGGTGGCTTGTTCGTTTCAGCAGCAGTTGCACTATCTTTCATTTTTTTTTCAAGAAGAAGGTTGTTTTGCAACAGAGAATTTTTTTTCATTACCATATATTTTTTTTGAGCATTTTTCCCGTTTAGCTGAACAATCCCATTTTCGATTATATTTAACAAATCCCTTGCATTTGTCGTGTCATTAACGTTTTCTCTTTCGATAGAAATTACCAGTTGCACATATCGATTTTTAAGCACCACCTTTTTCTGGAGTTCTATAAGCTCAAGTGTATTGTTATGTCGTAAACCTTTTGAACTATTGTAAAAGTGTTCCAGAAATGAAATTTTCTTTTTCTCATCCTCATATACAGAAGGAAAATTAGCTAAAACGTATTCATTTTTCCTATTTGAGAGATACTGGTATTCCTGAAGTAATAAAAAACAACCTTGTTTGGGTCTGTAATCAGCATGGGTGTGTTGCGCTGTATCATCGAAAAGATAAAATGCAGCTTCTCTGTATAATAACGAATCATCTTCACATATCTTCGTTTTCCAGGAATACTCAAGATGTGTATTGAATGTAGTATCGGGATGGAAACCGTAATCGATTAAACATTGCTTTAAATATTCCACACGGTCAAAATGTTCGGGAGTATTACATTTGACAACCAACACTATTATCACAATGAAGATATAACCATTCCGCATTTTCATGCCCAGTATATCGATGGTACTACAATTACACCACTATTCCAGGGCCATACAGAACAAAAATCTCTTTTTTCAAACAATGGATGCCCTGATGATAAAAATGGCCCTACATCCCAATGAACCTCAAGGACATTACCATTGGAGAATATGGCTGTGTGCATACCACCTCTTGCAATTATCAGCCCTACTGGAATTTTAAAAAACTTTTCAGGCGGATCTTGCTTTACGGTTGTTGTGCTTGGTTTGCGACTAAATGATGATACAGTACGAAACCCGCCAGATGTTGAAATTACTGTGGGGAAATAATTTGTTACGAAATCATGAACTGGTATTCCATAGTACACTTTTTTGCTTTTTGCGTTTCCATAACTATACGTGTGTTCACTAGCTGCTTTATAATCTTCACTACCTGGTGGGCCATCATCGTTTGGATGCACGACATCAGGATTATAATAGAGAGCAACCCATCCATTTTTTACAAGAGCACTTGCCAATAAATCGCCTCTCCCATTCTTTACTTTATTCCATATGGCTTTCCACTCAGAATTCATTCCTGTTTTTTTAAAACCCAACTCAAAACTTGCACGCACATAATCAATACAGCTTGTTTTTTGAAGTTTGTAGTTTTGTTTGTTTGTAGTGAAGTTGTTTTTCTCATTCACATCCCAATACACCCCTGTATTATTTCGAATCCATGCATTATCTACGAACCCAAACTCTTCAATCGAAACAGCTTCAAGAAACTCACGCTCTGTAGTATAAGCTTCATAAATATATTTATTCCCGAAATGAGTACCAAAACCACGATCATTAATCAATCTTTCATGGCATTGCTTGATAAAATCAGCCGAATTGTGACAATTTACTGCTAAAACTTTTGTACAGTTGACATACGCAGGTATTTTCCTGGCATCATAGATTATATTTCCATCGATTTCAATAGTAAATCCTATTTCGTATATGTACATTTCCAGTTCATTTGCATCACTTTGTATCATTATAGTAAACCCACCAGATGGGCGCGGAGATCCTTGATCAAAGTAAAAAATGAAATGAGGGGGTGTATAATCTAATTGTACCGGTAAAACATTGCCCATGGGGTCAATTACATCTTCTCTTATTGGTAATTTATTATTATATGTATCAGTACGAATAGTTTTATTTAAATCAAAATAGTAATTATCTTCTCGTAAACCTTTAATAATTTCAGTATCAAAAACCGCAAGTAGGTCATCTTTAGTGGATTCTTGTCTTTTTCCAATCAAAGTATCAATTTCGTAAATTTTTACAATACACTTTTTTCCGACAATTCCATCAGGGTTATCAATACCCTCAACAATTAAATTCATTCCCTGCCCGGATTCGATATCATTATTCTCAATTGAAAAGCTACATTTCATTCTATATCCTGCCTTATTTTGATAACCTGAATTTTCTTTGGACTATTTTTCCAGAATACCACTTTTTCAACGTTCTGTTCGCCCATTTTTATCAAAATAGTATAATCACCTATTGGTAATTCATTCCAGGAAACAAGACCGTTACTATCTGTTTTCCCGGTTAATTCAATTCCTTGTCCATTCAAAATACAATCAACATCCCCCAGAATATGGTCAGAAATGGTATTTTTTAAACACAGTGTGATGCAACCAAGTAATTCTTTTTTTAAGTATTCTATCTTACACCGCGCACTCGTTCTACTCTTTGCTGAAGCCTGAAATTCCAGTTCTGCATCCATCCCCAGACCTGTCTTATCGGTAACAACCCATTCCCCTTTTGCAACACCGCCCACATTCTTTCCTTTAGCGCTGCCGACGGCTTTCGGGGGTTTAACGGACGTGTCAAAAATTTCAAAGGTTACCGGACCGTTTTCGGGAATCCCTGTAATGTCGGCCATAAGAATAGCAGTATCATCAAAAGCGGCCTTTTTGGGCGAGTTCTCTTTCTTTGTCGCATCCTTGTGTTCCCATCGCGGATTCGTGATTACGACTTTTTTAGGAACCGGCACATAATCAAAATCATCAGTAAGAAAGACCTCTTCCTTCTTCTTTTCCCGCATTA
>CAYMGX010000227.1:0-4499 GCA_964390065.1 uncultured Fibrobacter sp.
GTCCACATACAGCTTGTCTCCGGCCTTGTGTTCGATAACCATTGACAGTTCCTGACTTTTACTCCATTGCTGAAAATGATAGCAGAACTGAGAGTAGCTGTACGTCCCATTGAGTTCTCTGCAATACTCTTCCCACAAAAGTTGCCGTGTCACACCGGGGCGCAGAAGCTCTTTCGAATACTCAGGTAACTCGCACAGCAGTTTTTGATACTGTGTATTTTCCCGCTTCACTTCGCTGTGAAAATTTTCGGCAAGCTGTTCATCCGTCATTTGCAGAGATTTCTCGTAGTTTATTTCCTTTTCTTCACAGTGTGTGAGATACTCTGAAAGTACTGGCCGTGATACGGATAATGCCTGTGCTGTCTTTCGCAGACTCAGTCCGCATTTCTCCCTCAGCCTCAGGGCTTCTCTGATTCTTTTCATCGATGTTCTCCTCTGTGCCATTGCCGTTTCTCCTGAGTTCTGATTTCAGGATGATTCTATCGGCTATTTGTTTTCAGAGAAGGTTTTTTAGTGGCAGGTTTGGGCCGGAATGACCGGCAGTTTTAAACCAGAACGGGTGGCAGGGTTAATCCGGAATCACTGGCAGGTTTGGACCGGATTATGCAATAATGTTAAAAAAAACGACAAAAGTAATGCTACTGTATGTAAAAAAAACATTTTTAACTGTGCCATATAATTTTATTCATCTTTAATTATTTTTACCGCCATTTTGAGATACAGCTTTTGAATTAGATTGTAAAGAGCCAACAATCCCTGTAGTAGCGTTAATACCTGTTTCAGTTAATGCTCCTACTACGGCGCCTACACCTGTTGTATTAGCAGTATTTGTAACTACAGCCACCATATCTCCTACCTGATAGGCCATTGGTTGACCAACGAAATCAAAAGTTGTCGAAAACCCCATAGCAGTGGACACACTCGACCCGGCAAATGACGCAATCCCCCCACATGCGGCTCCGGTGACAGCAGCAGTTGTCAGACCATGAGATGTAATTTGATCTCCATGAAAAGCTTGAGTTGTGGCATAAACTGATGCCGACCCCGTAGCACCAGCAATAGCACCAACAGCTGTCGAAGTTGCTATAACTCCAGTAGCCCCCATACCAACAGTAAGACTTGTTTTTTTAGGAAAATGCTCTACTAAAAGGACTGACCTATCACAACATAATCAATATTATGTGAACTACAAAAAGGAATTTCTGTTGAGACCAAACCCTTCATACGGCAGAATGGGTTAAAATTTTTTTTAGCCTTTTTTTTATGTGGTGATAAATCTAACAGTTACTCATAAAATCCGTGGAGTTAATATTTGTAGAGTAACATCAATTTTTCATTTTTCATTATTCGATGCCTTTTTCTTCGCCCTTTTTTCCAAAAAATCAGTTGTAATAAGTAAGGGAAAAGGAGGTGAAAGATGCCAAAACCACACGATAATGCGTACAAATATTTGTTTTCTAACAGAAGTATCTTTTTGCAATTACTCAAATCTTTTGTGCATGAGGATTTCGTAAAAGATTTAACAGAAAATGATCTCGAGCTTGCGGACAAAACATTTGTGTCTCAGGATATGCTCGATCGAGAAAGTGATCTGCTTTACAAGGTCAACCTTAACGGAAAAGAGACCTACATCTATATTCTTATTGAATTTCAATCAACACCGGACAAAGCCATACCCGTACGTATGTTTCAGTATATCCTGCTATTATATGATCAGTTGCTAAAAAATAGTAAAAAAGGTCTGTTGCCAAATGTCTTTCCGCTATTGATGTACAACGGTACTAAAAAATGGAATGTTCCATTAAACATTAGCGATCTAATCGATAAAAATATTCCGAACAGATTTATACCTTCTTTAGAGTATTTTGGTCTTATAGTAAACCAAATATCTGATCATTATACGGATAAGCTGTCAAATCTTATAGCAGCTGTAATACTTATGGAAAATGCTGGTGACAAAAAAAAGTTGCGTATTGCCATAGATCGTGTAGCAATGTATATTAGAGATGAAGATCCGTCAGATATACGTGATTATTTTATCTGGCTTAAAAATATGTTTAGAATTGAGAGTAGGTTCACGATGCATCGTGAACCTACTCTCAATATTATACAGGATTTAATGGAGGCAAAACCCATGCTTGCAGAATTAGTTGAACAGATAGAAAAAGAAAACTTTAAGAAAGGCGAAAAGAAAGGTGAAAGAAAGGGTAGAACCGAAACTGCTAAAGCATTTCTTAAAGAGGGTGTTTCTATCGAAATGATATCCCGCTGTACCGGTCTTACAGAGGAAGAGATCAAGTCTATCAATTAAGGTTGTAAGAGAGGCTATCGCCTCCTTGCAACCTTAATTGATAAAAATAAATAGTTAAAAAGCCCGCACCGCTCGAACTCGACCACTGTAGCTCTTATTGGTGTAGACCCATGCCCCATTGCCGAAACCCTTGACCCACGCGGAATTATTAACGTACTCGTACGACGACCAATAGAGCGCATCGGCAAACCCGCCAACACTCTCTGCTTTCAGATTTTCATACATAAGATCTAACTCATCACCCGAGGGCAGAAACCAATCGTTGTATCCTCCATGATTCGCATTTCTTACAACAGCAGCCGCAGGATGATAAATTTCTGTCATGTAAGTGTACGTATTAGCATAACCGGCACCTAAAAGAACTGATGTTCCCACAAATGTAGGTGAAGTTCTTGAATCCCATTGATAAGTCCCAACCTCATCTGATGTCCACGCTTCAAGGTAGCGCCAACCATCGGTTGCATAATTTGGATTTATATAAAATATCAATCCGCCTGCAGGACCTGTGTCTCGGAGGTTATATACTATTCCTTTGTATATCACCGCTGTCTGTGGTGATCCGCTTATCGTAAATCCGCTCGGGTTTGATATAGCAACTGTTACCGTCTCACCATCCTCAACCGTAATGTTAGATATAGCAAGTGTTCTTGTTGTTCCGCTTCCTGATAATACACCTTTAGTCGCACCCGTTACAGTAATGTCACTTGCTGCCAATGTTGTTGGATCAACACTGAAGGTCAAAGTCAAGCCCATTGTGTCCGTTGTACCGGATGTACCACCAAATTGCTCCACACCCTCAAATGTGACGGCTGTTGGCGGTACTGTTGTGTCTTTATAAACCACCGTCTTCTTGGACAATCCGTTTATGATGTATCCACTTGGGTTTGATAAAAAAATCCAGACATTCCCGCCATTTGCAACTGTAATGTCTGAAATAACTAGCGTTCTTGTTGTACCTTCTCCGCTCAATTCACCCTTAGTCGCACCAATTACCGTTATATCATCTTCAGATAATGTTGTTGGGTCATCACTGAAAATCAATAACAAGCCCGTTGTATTAACTATACCGGATGTTCCACCAATTTGCTCTAAACTCTCAAAGGTGACGGTTGTTGTTGTGTTTTTATAAACCACCGCTGTCTTTGGCGATCCGTTTATGATGTATCCACTCGGATTTGCTATCGAAATCTCTACAGTCTCACCATTAGCAACTGTAATATCAGAAATATAAAGTCCTCTATTCGTCCCTGTGCCGATTAATCTGACTTTTGTAGCACCAATTACCGTTATATCTTCTTCAGATAATGTTGTTGGGTCATCACTGAATATCAATAACAAGATCGTTGTATCATTTGTACCGGATGTCCCATTAACTTGCTCCACACTCTCAAAGGTGATGGCTGTTGGCGATATCGTTGTGTTTTTATAAACCACCGCTGTTTTTGGCGAGCCACTTATCGTAAAGCCACTCGGATTTGCTATGGCAACCGATACCGATTCACCATTTGCAACTGTAATGTCTGATATATCTAGCGTTCGTGTTCGTCCACTTCCAATTAACTCTCCCTTTGTTGCTCCAGTTACTGTAATATGCTCAGCCGTCAATGTCGTCGGGTCAACGCTGAATGCCAGTGTCAAGCCTGTCGAGTCTGTTGTGCCAGACGCTCCACCGGTTTGCTCCATCCTCTCAAATGTTACGATTGTTCTTTCTGCTAAGTCCTTGTACACAACCACTGTCTTTGGCGAATCGCTTATGATATATCCGATAGGGTTTGCTATCTCAACAGTTAACTCTTCACCGTTACCAACCGTAATGTCAAATATAGCAAGTGTTCTTGTCGTTCCGCTTCCCGATAAGGTACCTTTAGTCGCACCAATTACTGTGATTTGCTCTGCTGCCAGTGTCGTTGGATCAACACTAAAGGTCAAAGTCAACCCTATTGAATCCGCTGTGCCCGATTCACCACCCATTTGAACCGCACTCTCAAAGGTAACCTCTGTCGAAATCGTGTCTCCGTTTCCGTTTTCACTATCTCCTCTTGGGTCATCACAGGAAATTGTCAGAAATAGTGATGCTGTAATCAGCAACCCCAAAAAAAAGTTCTTATTTTTCATGGATCTCCTCCAAAATTTATTTATTTTTTTAGGAAAATGCTCTACTAAAAGGACTGACCTATCACAACATAAT
>CAYMGX010000228.1:0-4452 GCA_964390065.1 uncultured Fibrobacter sp.
AAAGCCACGAATGCAGCGGCAGACGGTGTCCCCATTTTCAATCCTGCTTCCTTCAAAATGCCCGTCAGAACGCACTCGGGGCGCATATAGTCGTTATCAATCACGCACTGTTCTTTTCCGAAATTTGTTCCGAAAACTCGTTTCTTGGAAAAATTGGCTCCATTGTTTTTGATGAAGCACATCATCTGGAGTCAAGCGGACATAGGTTCTTACGCGTTGAATTTGATACACATAGGACATCTCTGTTTATCGAAACGATCAATAATCTTTATCAGAAGATTGCATCTGTAGAAAATGAAAAGATCTTCGATGAGAGTGGAAAAAGTTTGCGTAACCTATTGAAAAATTTACGAAAACGCACTCAGGAAGCACTTGGTGCAATAACACAATGGGCAAAGAAGACTAGTCCAGAGGCACTTCCTGACTATCAGATTACGTATACAGAAAGTGCGTTCGAATATGCCAATGAACTGCACTCCTATCAGGCGATAGTCACCGAACTTATTGATCTTCTGAGAGTTATCAAACAGGATGTTTCTGCACATGCAAGAGCCGGTGATTTTGAGGATATCGTTGCAGAGATTCAAACGTGTTCAGAACGAGCATCTCAGTTAAAGGCTGATATTCAATATCTTATGGCGGCAAAAACCGAAGATCATGTATTCTGGGCTGAAGGGAATCATGATAAAGGCTGGACAAAATTATGTGGAGTTCCGCTTGATATTGGCGGTCTTTTATCAGAGATCTGGGAGAGATGCAGCGGAGCTGTCGTTTTTACCTCTGCAACGCTGTCTGTATCACAAAATATTGATTACTTTAAACGTGGTGTTGGTATAACACCCCATGAATCAAGAACTTGTACCGGAATTTATAAAAGTCCGTTTACTACTAATCAGGCTATATACGGTGGAATAAAAACAGCACCGGATCCTGATAGTCCGGAATTTCCCCGGTATGTTGCAGATTCGATCAAGAGACTGCATTGTGAGTTTGAAAAAAATATTCTTGTTCTATTTACAGCAAATTCAATGCTTAATGCTGTGAATGATCTGTTGAAAAATGATCCTGAAATTGATAGAAACAAGCTTCTTGCGCAAGGTTTCAGTGGTACCCGCAATGCAATACTGGAGCAATTTAAACAAAATTCAAAAATGATTCTTTTAGGCACCGATAGTTTCTGGGAAGGCATTGATGTACCTGGAGATGCATGTGAAATTGTGATTATTCCACGTCTGCCGTTCCCTGTTCCGTCACATCCTTTAACACAAGCGTTATCGAAACGGATGGAAGCCCTGAATGGCGAGTCATTCTTCTCCTATTCGATTCCTGAAGCAGTAATCAAGTTTCGTCAGGGTGTTGGAAGGTTAATTCGTTCATCAACAGACCGCGGTGCGCTGGTGGTGCTTGATCACCGTATTTTATCAAAGGGTTACGGGAAACAATTTATCAGATCAATTGATTGTGATTTTAAAAATTTCGGTGATATCGCTACCATGGTTTCTGAAATCAGACAATTCTTTGTTAATGAGCCGGATGACGAATTTAAAGAGACGGTTACCTATGTTCCACTGGAGGACGCATGAGATTCAGATGTTTGTTGTTAATCTCTCTATTAACAATATCTTATGGCTGTATGTACAGTTTTAATGGATCCTCGTTGCCATCATACCTTAAAACAGTAGATATTCCGCTGTTTTCAAATAAATCATTACAACCAAATGTTGCTGAAGAAGTTACACAGGAGCTTGGATCTCAGGTTGTCAGCTCTAATTTGCTTACGATTGTTCAGCGAAACGGTGATGCATCATTGAGTGGTACGATAACCTCATATGAGAGTAAGCCGTTCACGTTTAGTACTACAGATGTCCGGCAGGTTGATGTCGATCAGTATAAAGTTATTATTGCTGCGGATGTTGAGTTTGTAGACAACAAGAAAAACAATGAGTTATATAAGGGAAGCGTTAATGGTGAGGGTATCTTCAATTTCAAGACCGAGTCTGAAGAAACCGGCAGGAAACGAGCAGAGAAGGATCTTGTAAAAAGGATACTTGAGAATTCAGTTCAGGGCTGGTAAGATGTTTCACGGAATTGTGGATAACTTGTTGGTGATTGTGTTGATAAATTGTTGAATTGTTAGTTTATTCAATGAGTTACAACTTAATAAAGAAATTCCGGTTGATTTAGTTGTATGTTGACTATTCTGGTGATGTTTCGTTTCCAGGGAACACGCCCCCTAAATCCCCCGTAGTGGGACTTTAAAAAGGGATCAGGGCAAGCTTTGGTTATCATTCTTTAAGTCCCCCTGCGGGAGCCCCTTGGGAACACCTGCCGAGGTGGGATTTAGGGGGCGTGCATTAGGAGGTACACACGATGAATTTCATTAAGATGCAAGGTCTTGGTAATGACTTTATCATTACCCATGAAGTAAAGGAAAAAGATATATCAGGCATTCAAAATCAATTTGTTAATCTTTGCGATAGAAGAAAAGGTATTGGTGCTGATGGTATTATTTTTGTCCTGGAATCATCGGTGTGTGATTATAAAATGAGGATATTCAACAGTGATGGCACCGAGGCGGAGATGTGCGGAAACGGGATCAGGTGTTTTGCTATCTATGTGAATCTACTGGACCTCAGCTCATCACCAAAGCTAACTATCGAAACACTCGCTGGAAAGAAAACGACTGAAGTTGTTGGAAATAATAGAGTTACAGTAAACATGGGGGTGCCGGTACTTGATGCAGATAAAATACCTGTCGCTGATACCGGTCGTGTTTCAATGAAACGATTACTTGTTGATAATAAAGAATTTACAATTACCTGTGTTTCAATGGGCAATCCTCATACGGTCATTTATACAGAGAATTTGACCGATGAACTGGTCCTGGGGTATGGGCCAAAGATCGAAAAAAATAGCTATTTTCCTAAAAAAACAAATGTAGAATTTATTAAGGTGTTATCAAATAAAGAGTTACAGATGAGGGTCTGGGAACGGGGCTGTGGAGAGACACAAGCCTGCGGAACTGGAGCTTGCGCAAGTGTAGTATCTGGAATAATCAATGCATTACATGATAAATCGGTAATAGTACATCTTCCAGGTGGAGATCTTGATATATCCTGGGGTGGCGAGATAACCGATCCTGTAATGATGACTGGCCCCGCAGAGGTTGTTTTTGAAGGCCGTGTGAGGCTGGATTAAAAACGCCCAAACCTGTCGCTGCGTTTTATAATTTAAATTATTGATTTATAATTAAATACGACGAGGTTTTCTATTGAGTATATTCGAAGTTTTAATGTTAGTGTGTTTTGGCTTAAGTTGGCCTGTTTCAATCGCTAAGGCCTTACAGACTAAAAAAGTTTCAGGCAAGAGTCCGCTGTTTATGAGCATTGTCATTGCCGGGTATGCAAGCGGGATAATGCATAAAGTTTTCTACTCATTTGATTGGGTGATCTGGCTCTATGGTGTGAATATGGTTCTTGTCGCAATTGACATGTCGCTTTATTTCCGCTATTCTAAAAAGAACTGATTTAACATTTGTTTAACGATCATTGAAAAATCGAAGTGAGACTTCGAGTTTTCAATGATGTGTTTCCTGCGACCCCGAGGCCTCACCCCCCGGCCCCCTCTGGTCCTTCGACCACTTCGATGCGTCGTCCGCAAGCGGTAGAGGGGGAGGAAGAGATGTACATTCCGTGGTACGGAATGTACCGGAAGGTAGTACACGAGTTTCTGTGTTTATAAGATTGGAATAACAGGTATAAACTGAGCCCATAACTCCGGAGGCTCCCCTCTCACTATGGGAGAGGGGCTGGGGGAGAGGTCAGGTCTACTCGATCTTAACCTCAATCGCTCTTGGTGTAGCCTTTTCTGTTTTTGGTAGTGTCAGTTCAAGAACACCATTGTGCATTTTTGCATCGATCCTGTCAGCCACGACTTCATCGGGAAGCATGAAACTTCTTTCGAATTTTCCATAGCTGCGTTCGAGATGATAGTATTTCCCGTGTTCTTTCTTATGCTCCTCTTTTTTCTCACCCTGTATTGTAAGTGTACCATTTTCTATAGTGATAGAAACATCACTTTTATCGAGTCCCGGTAAATCCGCTTTGATTGTGTAGGTTGCATCATTTTCAGAAATGTCGACTTTCGGGAATGTCCCGGAGACTTCCCGGTCAAGTGATTCAAATATTGGTTCATCAAAGAAACTGTCCAGCCATGATGTGAGGCTGCCAACCGGATTGTTGTGACGAATTAGAGCGTTCATACAGACCTCCTGTGTTATTGTGTTTTACATTTAAGGTTTTTTCTAATAGTAATAGTTATCAAAGTTTATGCCAACCAGACCTTGACCTCACCCCCCGGCCCCCTCTCCCATAGGAGAGGGGGAGGAAGAAATGTTTATTTCGAAAAATGGAATTTACCCAGAAAATACAAGGATATACATGTTTAAAGGCT
>CAYMGX010000229.1:0-4420 GCA_964390065.1 uncultured Fibrobacter sp.
GAATCAGTTCAATACTTGCACTTGAGGAATACAGGATCGTGCCGTCAAATTAAACCTGATCAATTTGAGTAAATTTAATATTCTGTATAACTGTTCTGAAATTAATAACTTTATAAAATGCATAAAGAGGACACCATGAACAAACGAATTCTGAAAATAGCAATTGCATGTACTACAGCAGCACTCTGTGGTTTTACAGCATGCGAATTGCCGGGTAAAAAAGCTGAGAAAAGTTCAACAGCAAATGTTGAAGTTGCAAAAATCAAATTAAATGTTACCGTCTCAAAGGCTAAACGCCGGACACTGGTAAAGGAACGCAAGGTTCTTGGTACACTTGCAGCATACCGTGAAACAAATCTCGGCCCATTAAGTCCGGGGCGTGTAAAATCACTTCCCGTACAGATTGGTGATTTTGTAAAAGCCGGACAGGTAGTTGCAAAAATGGATGACGCACAGCTTTCTACAACGGAAACACAGTTTGCATCCATCAAGGCGCAGTATGAACGTTCACTTTCACTGTACCAGGGCAATGCGCTTCCTAAGTCCCAGTTCGAAAGCATTGAAGCACAGTATAACGTCATGAAGAGACAGATAGAGACTCTTCAGGAAAACACAATTATTGTGGCTCCGTTTGCAGGAATCGTAACTTCACGGGCCTGCGAAGAGGGAGAACTCTACAGTGGCGGACCATCAGGCCTTGTACACATTACACAGCTCAACCCGCTGAAACTTGACCTTGATCTTGACAACGAAACAGTTCAGTTTGTCAAAAAAGGAATGCAGGTGGCCATAAGTGTGGACAATACAACCGACACCGCCACACTCTGGGGAAAAATCGAATTTGTCAATCCTCAGGCAGACCAAAAAAGCAATATGTTCAGCACCCGCGTGGTAGTACAGAATAACGACATGAAGCTGCGCCCTGGTTTTTATGCCGAAGTGCACATAAATATTGACCAAAAAGAAAATGCGCTCTGTGTTCCACGTGATGCAATTGTAGACAACAAGATTTTCTCCGTAAAAAATGGTAATATTGCTATGTCAAGTAAAGTGACAACCGGATGGCTTACAAATGAATATGCAGAGATTCTAAGCGGTGTTCAGGAAAATGATATTGTAGTTATAAAGGGAAACAAGGCACTGCCAGACAGTGCAGAAGTGATTATCGGTCAGTAAACATTAGTACTGATATTTTTTAAGTATTCGAATGTCGTGAAAGTTTTTAATGACATTCATAAGGTACCAGGTGATATTGCCCAATTTACAATATCAACAACATTCATGTAATAAGGATAAATACGATGAGTGAAGGAATAAGAAAAATAAATCCAATTGTAAACTTTTCCGTTACAAAGCGTGTATCAATAACAATGCTTGCGCTTATAATGGTGGTTTTCGGCCTTATGTCTCTGACAAGAATGCCGCTTGAAATGATGCCGGACATTTCATTTCCGACAATTACCGTTGTAACAAGCTATCAGGGTGTAGCACCTCAGGAAATTGAACAACTGGTCACAGAGCCTATTGAACGAGCAATTTCAAGTGTCAACAATGTAAAAAAAGTTTCATCATCTTCAGCTGAAGGTTATTCAAGCATTTCAGTCGAATTTGAATGGGGAACAAATCTGGATGTCGCCTCAATGGATATCCGTGATTATATTGCGCAGATACGCGGACATCTTCCGACAGGAATCAATGACCCTCTTGTCTACAAGTTTGATATGTCCCAGATGCCAGTACTGCTTAGCGGAGTCAGTGGAAATCCAGACTCCTATAAGTTAAGGGTATTCCTTGAGGACAATGTCCAGCAGCGTCTGCAGAGGCTTGACGGTGTTGCGCAGGTTCAGGTTATGGGTGGAGATGAGCGTGAAATACAGATTTGCGTTGATCCCATAAAACTCAAGGGTAAATCCCTTACAATGGATAATATCATCGGTTCACTCAGATCTCAGAACTCAAACACCCCGGCCGGGTATTTCAATGTGGCAAACACTGACATACTTCTCAGGGCGATGGGCGAATACAAAGATCTTGACGACATAAGAAACACTGTTGTCGGAGCATCATCGAACGGCATTCCTGTAAAACTTTATGAAATAGCCAATGTTGTTGACACATACAAAGAAAAACGCAGTCTCAGCAAAATAAACGGAGAATCAAGCGTATTCCTTATTGTCTCAAAACAGAGTGGCTCAAACACACTTAAAGTCTCTCAGAAAGTAAACAAGGAAATTGAAGCCATTAAGGCCCAGTTCCCGGAAATCAAGTTCTCAACTATTTTTGATCAGGGCGATCCCGTAAAAAGAACCACAAAAACCACGGTGAAGGAACTTCTTATCGGAGGTCTGCTGGCAATACTGCTGCTTTTCATTTTCCTTGGAAACATACGACCGACACTTATTATTTCTGTCGCAATTCCTTTATCAATTATTACGACATTCATCATTCTGTACGCTACAGGGTTTACACTTAACATAATGACACTTGGAGGCCTGGCCCTGGGTATTGGCCGTCTTGTGGATGATGCGGTTGTCGTGATAGAAAACATTTTCAGACATCTTGAAAACGGCGAGTCTCCGCAGGTGGCGGCTAAAAAAGGCGCCAGTGAAGTCAGTATGGCAATTGTCGCATCTACGTTTACAACAATAATCGTATTTCTACCGATGCTCTTCTCAAAGGGTATTGCAGGCGAACTTATGCGCGGCCTGAGTCTGACTATCGCATTTGCACTTCTTGCAAGCCTTTTTGTTGCATTTACAATTGTACCAATGCTTTCATCAATCTTTTTCCGTAAACCGAAAAAAGAGGGTGCTGCATGGTTTAATGTTATTAAGAATTTCTACGCAAAGACATTGAAATCAGTACTGAAACGCCCTGGTCTCACTATCGGTTCAGTTTTCCTTATTGTGGTTGTCAGTGTTGTTGTCGGCTTTATGTTTGTCGGCAAAGAGTTCATGCCATCATCTGACAATGGTATGATGGCAATGAATGTTGAATTGCCTCAGGGTACAACACTTGACGAAACAACAACGTTGTGCGGACAGATAAGGGACATGCTTCTAACGGTACCTGAAGTTAAATATGTAGGTGAGATGATCGGCCGTGATGACAATTCAAGAAACCAGTCATCTGTAACCGGTACTAACGGGGCCGTAATATACGTTCGTCTGACGGAGACAAAAGACCGGGATCGTACACAGCAGGAGATCCAGAATTCGCTCCGTGACAAGTTTCCTGTACTGAACAACGGAAAGATCACATTCTCAAACCAGAGCATGATGGGCAGCAGCGGAAAACCTGTTTCCATTTACGTATATGGAACAGACCTCAATACTCTCAAGGACATATCACAGAACATTCTTGATGCAGTCAAGACTGTCCCTGGTATCAAAGATATTGAATCTTCATTCTCAAAAGCACGTCCTGAATACCACTTCAAGGTTGACAGACAGAAAGCGCTCCTTTATGGCCTTTCACCATCCCAGGTACAGAGTGCTCTTCAGGCAGCAAACCTCGGAACTGTTGCGACACAGTTGAGAACCGGTGACGATGAAATTGACATGAGGGTTATTCTTGATAAAAAATTCAGATCAGACCTTGACTACATCCGTCAATTTCCATTGAAAACACCGACCGGAGCAATCATCCCTCTGAGCCAGGTTACTACAATGTCCGAAGGACTTGGTCCTGTAACAATCAAGCGCGACAATAAATACCGTATCGGAATTGTCGATGCAAACCTTGAAAACCGTCCCCTTGGTGAAGTAGTAAATGATGTAAAAGCACGTCTTGAACCAATTAAGAAAGCAATGCCACAGGGATATGCAATTGAATTCAAGGGCGAATTTGAAGACATGCAGGATGCATTCGGACAGTTACTGCTTGCACTTATCGTTGCAATACTTCTTATTTACATGATCATGGCATCACAGTTTGAGAGCCTTGTTCATCCGTTTGTGATCATGTTTACAATTCCTCTTGCAGCAATAGGTGTTGTGTGGATACTTCTATTACTTGGAAAGACGCTGTCCATTGTGACATTCATGGGTATAATAATACTTGTGGGTATAGTCATAAGTAACGGTATCGTTATGGTTGACTACATAAATCAGCTCCGGGAAGCAGGCAACGACATGCAT
The DNA here is from genome assembly GCA_964390065.1 of uncultured Fibrobacter sp. GTDB lineage: Bacteria > Fibrobacterota > Chitinivibrionia > Chitinivibrionales > Chitinispirillaceae > JAAZBG01. Next base: position 4,140 of record CAYMGX010000229.1, read on the forward strand.
ACTTCTCTTGTTGAAGGCTGTCAGACACGACTTCGTCCTGTTATTATCACGGCACTTGCTACAATCGTAGGTATGATCCCGATGGCATTCTTCGGTGGTAAGGATGGCTCGCAGATGGCACCTATGGCAACAGCCGTTATTGGCGGACTCATAAGTTCAACGTTCCTTACACTGTATGTAATTCCTATTGTGTATCAGTATGTTGATCAGATTGCCACCTGGGTAAAACATTTTGCAAAAAAAGCTATTGACTGATAGACAGTTTGAGTAGTGGTTATCGA
>CAYMGX010000230.1:0-4350 GCA_964390065.1 uncultured Fibrobacter sp.
TCCTCAATGTCAAATAAATCGAGCGTAATAACCTGAGTGGCTGGAAGTGAGAACATGATCCGGTTTTTGAGTACATTGAAAAACTGTTTTGTTTGGATGTTGCGTGACTGGAAATAATTCCGGTACCTGGCAGCTCAAGTCAAAATTTGCCGTCATTCTCCATTTGAGTAGCAACTTTACCAGGAGAATAAAAACGCGTCCAAAATTGTGTAGTGTCTGACCCAATTAATGCAACATTAGCAAATCAATGCTGTTTTGTAATTTGAAAGGATTTATATTAGTAGCACTTTTTTGAACGTTGTCCACTATGTTTCTCATGTAGAACAGCTAATTGGGATCTATTGCAAAAATTTTTCAGACATATATAACAATTGTTGATTAGAAAAGTGAGGATTTTAAAAAGTGAGGGTAAAGATGAGATTACTGATGTTTCTTTTAGGGTTATTCATTTTCGGCGTAGGCGCAGAACTCTCTGTCATTAAAAAGAATGAGACTTCAATTACAAAGAACGCGTTTGAGTGGCGAGACAGCAGATACGGAAATCTTTACCTGAACAGTCTCTCTTTTCAGCAGGATGCACTGATAACATACAATGGCTTCCAGTATTCTGCATTTTATTCATCAAACAGATATGTTACACTTGCAAGAAGAGCGATATCTTCGGAATCCTGGGAGAGTTTTGAGTTTACAGATTATAAGCAGGAGGTGAATGATAACCACAATTCCATATCAATCGGGATCTCACCCGCTGATGGACGTATTCATGTTTGTTTTGATCATCATACATCAGTTCTTAATTACAGAATTTCAGATGCTGGACTTTTGAATAGTCCTCAAACCTTTACCTGGAACCAGTCGTTGTTTTCAGAAGTAAAAAACGATCTCGCTGGTGAAACTGTTACAGATGTTACCTATCCAAGATTTATCACTGCTCCTGATAGTACACTGGTACTTACTGTGAGAATCGGAGTAAGCGGTCATAGTGACAATAGAATCTGGAAATATAAAAATGATGGTACCTGGCAAAATCTTGGACAGTTTATCGAAGGTGACTACAACGGTGGAACCTGTACAGCATACTTCCATGGGTTACGATTTGATAAAAGCAACAGACTCTATGCAGTCTGGTGCTGGAGAGAAGATGGAAGCGGAGAGATGAATCATGATCTTATGTTTGCTTACAGTGATGATTATGGTGACACCTGGCATAACAATCCTGGTGGAATTGTCGCAAGAGCAGGAAAAATATTCATTAATCAGGATTCTGCCTCATGTAAAGTATGGACAATACCTACTTCAACAGGGCTTATCAATCAGGAGAGTATGACAGTTGATAAGCAGGGAAGAGTTCATGTGCTATCACGTGAGAATGTTGCAGGGAAAAATGTACAGATGCACTATTTCAGAGACACAATTGGCACCTGGCATCGGGTTAACACCAATATCCCAACTAAAATATGGGATAACAGATCGAGTATTGGCTGTGATGGTTCAGGTAATGTTTATGCAGTTATGCCCCATATCAGTATCGCTGGTGCATCGGCAAATAGTGGCTATACAGATTGGAGGGTTCTTACAACTCAGGATGAAGGACGGTTTTACTATTCAGAGCCACAGATAAATGTTGTTGATAATGATGATTTCAGTAGTCTGTATATTTTTGCACAAAAGGGTCTTGGGGAGCTTGCCGGATGGAAAAACATCGCAAATACTGCTATTGGACCAGATGTTATGAGTGTCAACAAAAGTGCCTATGCTGAGAGTAAAACCACTGATTGGACCGATTATAATTTCAGTTTCAATTTGACAATAAAAGAAGTTGCTGCGGGAGTATGTTTCAGGGTTCAGGACAGCTCTAATTTGTACATGTGGCAACTCAATGCAAGTACTGGCCTTTTGCGATTTCATGTAAAAAAAGATGGTGTGTGGACTGTTAAAAAAGAGACGCAATACAACTTGAGCATCAACACTGAGTACCAGGTGACAATCCTTGCTGAAGGTACAAAATTTACCTGTATCCTTAATGGTCAGAGGGCTGATTCCGTTACTGATGAATCATTCATAAAAGGTGGGATTGGATTCAGATCAGGGAGAACGGAGTCGTTTATTATTGACAATGTGTCTGTTTCTTCTGATTCAATTTTATTTACCGATTCATTTACTGAAAAGGCATCACTCACCTCTTCCGATATCAGTTGTCTTGAGTATCAATTGAGTGGTTCGGTTGTCCCTATAGAAAAAAAATATCGTTCAAAGAAGTCTATAAATGGTAAACTTTTGACTAATGCATGCATTTCAAAAATCAACAAAAAGAGCAACATATCACTTGATCTATCGGAGAGTGCCGATCTGTCTATTTCAATTTTTACCACAAATGGTGTATTGGTTAAACAGTTTAGAACAAGATCAGAACTCAAAGGTAAACATCAGATCGCTTGGGATAATCGCCAGAGTGCACCGGGTGCCTGTTTAATCCGGATAAGAGTTCAGAGCCGGACTGGTAGAAGTGAAGAAGTTCTTTTACAGGATACTAAATTATTTTAGTGAAACTTTATTTACCGGAGGCGGGGGTGCGGGAGTGGTGTTTTTACGGGATGAGAAACTTGTGGTACTTCCAAAAGTAACACTGTTTGCCGGCTCACTGGTATTTTTGAGAACAGATCATATGTTCTATACGAAATTTAAAAATCCTGTAATCGGTTCCTATGGATTGATGCTTGTAATGCCGGTTTCACCAACGGTTATCGAATTCTTTCAAGGGTGACCAAATTATTCTGCGTGTTTTTGCCTCCAGAATCATGTAGAAATAATCTTTGACGGATTGAGGTTCAATAGAAACTTGTCAACAGGCTCACTATTGACGGTATTGATTTTCTGGAGGATCTAAATATCGTTTGATTGATTTTATGCTATAATACATACAAATAAAATGTCCAAAATTTGTTTAAAAAAATGGAAGTTCAATATCCAAAATTAGTCTGTTAAAACAATCGGTTTCGGAAGGCAATGCGCACTGCCGCACTACCTCCGTACTATAACAACCAAATACTATTGCCTTACATAAATACCACAATTATATTCCATTGTTCATAAGGGATACTACTATTCACAGGGAAAACAGAATATGTCAAACGAAAACAATTTAAAGCCCATATCAGAACCTCTGGTAACGCATATTTACACAGCAGATCCGTCCGCGCATGTATTTGATGGTAAGATTTTTATCTACCCATCCCATGATATCGATGGTGGCGTTCCTGAAGACGATTTTGGCGGTCACTTTTGTATGGATGATTACCACATCCTTTCGATGGACAGCCCGACTGACACAAAAGCTACTGATCACGGTGTTGCGTTGCACGTTAATGATGTTCCATGGGCGGAAAAACAGATGTGGGCACCTGATGCAGCGTACAAAAACGGAACATATTACTTGTATTTCCCGGCAAAAGCCAAGGATGGCGCCTTTTATATCGGTGTTGCAACCAGTAAAAATCCTGCAGGTCCTTTTAAAGCACAGCCACAGGCCATTAAAGGCAGTTTCAGTATCGATCCATGTTCATTTGTTGATGACGATGGGAAAGCGTATTTATATTTCGGTGGTCTCTGGGGTGGTCAGTTACAACGCTGGCAGACCGGCAAATTTATTGCCGATGTAAAATCACCGTATGAACTCGAGCCCGCTGATGATCAGCCGGCACTTTGCGCCAAAGTTGCCCGTTTAACAGACGATATGCTCGAATTTGACGAAAAACCGCGTGATGTTGTTATTCTTGACGAAAACGGTAAACCACTTCTCGCTGGTGACCATGATTGCAGATTCTTTGAAGGACCATGGATGCACAAACATAATGGCAAGTATTATTTCTCCTACTCAACCGGCGATACTCACTATATTTGCTATGCTATGGCTGATAATCCTTACGGACCATTTACGTTTAAAGGTATTATTTTGAATCCGGTAATTGGATGGACCACTCATCATTCAATTTGTGAATATAACGGTAAACCGTACCTGTTTTATCATGACAGCACACTTTCAGGTGGCAAAACATTCCTGCGTTGCGTGAAAGTAGCGGAGCTTAAGTACAGAGCAGACGGGACTATCGAGACTCTAACTGCATATAAGTAAAGTTTTAGCATATTCAACATTACAGCAATTCCGGGTTTTGCATTACTCAATATTCCAATGCAAAGCCCTGAGTCCTTGATTGACATTTTAATTTTCTATAACCTTCCAATACTATTTCTGCCAATTTCTTTCTTTTTACGGAAATATAAATCATAACATTTATATAAAAATTATTGGATATTGATGAAGTATACCTGTTCGATACGGAAATTTCCTGC
>CAYMGX010000231.1:0-4295 GCA_964390065.1 uncultured Fibrobacter sp.
AGCAGGATAATGTCTTTGTCACGATCACGAAGCGGCGGCAGTTTCATGAGCAGGACATTAATTCTGAAATAAAGGTCCTGATTGAATAGAGAAATATTTCTTCTGGAATGGAAGAATTTTGAACGTTTCCCTCCATAGAATATCCCCGGAACTGTTGGTATATTGAAGCACATGGTTTCCGGACCAGGTACTGATTCCGTTTTCTGCAGTGTGTATATCAATTGCAGTACTGTCAAGAAAAATGGTGCCTCCCGCAGGAATACCCGTAATGTAAATAAACCCGTTCAGATTTGTCCTGCCTGATGTATCTTCACGCAGAAATACCTGTTCCAGTGTGTACACCGATGCTGAAGGCTGCTGTAGTTTTCTGGATCTCTCTGCATTGGAATACGATTGCTTTGCCTGTTCAATGACAACAATTTCCCGTGTTGTCATTTTTCCTGCGAAAAATGCCGCAATAACAGTCAGAATTCCAATGGTAACGGTTGCAGCCGTCATGACTCTGATACGCTTATTTTTGAGTGTTTTCGGGAACTTACTCATACAATCGATTGCATCAGAATACTCCGGATCTTCCTCAAGGCATTCCACCAACAGCCAGTAGCTTTCATCATAGCGGTGTGCGAAAAATAACTCACGTGATGCTGTTAAAAGTTTGCGGGACAGATCGAGACTGGAAAGAGAACCGGAGATCTGTTTCCATCCGGTCCCGACGCTTTCTGTACGTGTAGCCGCAGCCCACTCATCATAAAACGACTGTGCAGATTCAGGGCGATTATTCGGGTTGTCTTCAAGTAATAAATTAATAATATTGTATAGCCGTTTATCAGGAGGGAACAGTTCTTTAAGAATTTTTCCGAGCGAATAGAGATCGGTGCTAAGCGGGTTGACTGCTTTACTGAAATTCCAGAGCTCAGGTGCCATATACGCCGGTGTCCCCATGATAAATCCGGGAATTGAATTACTGCTGTCACAGATACTTTTTGTAAAGCCGAAATCTACAAGAAAAAGGCCGTTTTCTGGTGATATGAGAACATTTTCAGGTTTGAGGTCACGATGCGCAAAGCCCTGATCGTGTAGTGCTGCAATTGTTTTTATAAGATTATTTGCAATATAATGACGTTGAAAAAGTGGGGGATTGTTATCAAGAATTTCCCTGAGTGACACACCTTTTATCCACTGCATGATAATGCAGAGGCGTTTGTCCCACTCAAACGTGTCATAAATTTGTGGTATACAGTCAAGATGAATATTCGCCTGGGTTTTTGCTTCAAACAGCAATTTACTGCGCTTTTTTTTATCACGTTCGGTAATCATTTTAATGGCAACCCAGCGGTCAAGTGATGTCTGTCGAACCCGGTAGACGGATGAGAATGCACCTTCACCGGTGAGTGTCGGATGAGTAAACCCGGATGGCATTCGTGGAATCACTTATGCTGCTCCTGTAATATTTTCTCCGCTTTTGCAAACCAGTAGACAACATCATTGTCATCAGGAGATAATTTTGATGCAGTCTGCCAGAAGTCTTTTGCATGCTGGTAATCTTTTTTTGACCAGTACACCATTCCAAGATTAAAAAAGGCCTGGGAATATGTGCTGTCAATTGTGACAGCTCTCCGAAATAATACTTCCGCTTTATCCGTATCACCCTGTTTAAAGTACAGGATACCAATGGTATTGAGCGAAATGCAGTTTTCAGAGTTAATTTCAATTGATCTTGATAATGCGGAAGTAGCCCCAAGCGTATCGCGGTGTGTCAGAAGCATCATTGCCCGCTCATACCAGACATCAGAAATAAGGCTGTTCAGGTCTGCTGATGGCTTTATGTCAAGTGCCGCTTCGAAATTTATAAGTGATTTTCTCCAGAGTGATGAATCCGATGGGATATCAACGATGTGTTGCAGGAGTGCTTTAGCATAACCAAGCCGTGCATCAAAGTTCAGAGGGTTATCAATCAGTGCCTTCTCAAAAAACATTTCCGCCATTTGATAATCACCAAGATTTAAACAGACGTTTCCCCGTTCAACCAGGCTGTCTTTACAACTGAACAGTGTCAGGATGCAAAGCATTAACATATATGGCATTTTAGGTAATAAGCGTTTCATAGTGTTATTTGCTCTATGGTTTTGTGATACTATTCTTTGTATTATACACTGATAACCGGTATAGCTCAAGGGGGTTGAGCTGTGAAGTTTATGGAGTTATTGCTACCTGTGGTTGGTTGTGGCTATTTAGATAATACATTCAAGTACAAGCTATTACTGCTTAAATATAGATATTTGGCAGTAATAACGGCATGGAGGACAGGGCAGAATGTTGTGGGGCCAAAGTAAAAAGTGCACCGGATAGACAAATCCGGTGTACTATGAAAGAAATATGAAAAACAGGTCAATTGAAATTGATATCACCATAAATGGTTGCAATCGTTCCTGATTCACAGGGTTTTCCCTCTCTCCGGAGATCACCTTTACAATAGATCAATTCACCTGATTTGCCGAATGACATTGCCAGAGTATAGAAACATCCGGTTGTATCAGGTGTTGAAACTTGAATCTTACCGTTCAGCTGTTTCGGATCAAAATCGCCGGTTCCCAGCAGTTTGAGATCTAAAATGGTATCGGAACTGTAAAGACTCAGGAACCCGCTTGCTCTGCCATTATAGATCATCATAGTAAATTTGACTGCTCCGGTGTCTTGTATACCTGAGGGGTAAAGATATGCATTGAGTAAACCAGACAGTACGACTGTATCCTGTGGCGGTTGTGTGCATTCCACAGAATAGAATTTGTAAATCAACTCCTTTGTATTCTCGTTGTAAATATGACCAGTTAAGACAGTATTGCCTTTTATAAACAGTTCATACCGTGCATAGATACCGGCTTCTTTACAGTATCCAACAATTTCAAAGTACTTGATACCTGCGGAGTCTTTTTTTGTGTAAAGTTTTTCAAACATAAACGTTTTCAATGCTGTATCTGAAAATTGGATACCTCCTGTGACATAATAGTCGGAATTCAGGAACGATATGGTTCCATCGACCAATCTATATCCATTGAGTTGTACACAGCCATTGATAATAATGGAATCTTTTTCGCTGCAGCTTGATGGGTAGCCTTCAATCTCGATACAAAGATCAACGGAACCGGTTGCTGACAATTTAAGTGTCAACTGTGTAACAGATCCTGCATAGATCGTGGCAGCTACTTTGCCTGTGTGTGTAACAATGGCACTCTTTTCTGTCAGGTAGCCGGCGAAATATCTGTTGACTCCTGCAGGAATACCATTAATCCGTACTTTCTGACCTCTAAGGTCGAACTTTTTCCATGAATACTTTATTGTATCCATATTTGCACCGGTAATAATCAGATTAAGTGAATTTGTGTCAAGCAGTGCATCAGATTTCGACAATGCACCTTTCGACAGATCCGGTAGTGTTATCTCTACAGAGCCGGTCTGTTCTGTGGGATTTCCGCTTGATGAAATAGATGCGTTCTGAGAACATGAGAAAAGACCAAATGTTCCAAACAGGAACATCACAAGTCCGCATCGTAGGACTTTGGATTTTAACATAAGGCACATCCTTTGATAAATAGTGATGATGATTACATACAAAAACGGAGCTTCAGATATGACCGAATTGTATGCGGTTGTCATTATAATAGGGCTATCTGTTTATAAATATATATCAACATTTTACAAAAAGATCCGTTACAGTCAAAAAATAATTCACAAAACGTTCTCCGGCAGAGGACCGTATAATGGTTGGCGAAGTGTGAACAACCACAGCCAATATCCCGTAGGGGCGAATCATTATTCGCCCGGGAAAATGTATCGCCCGGAAAAAAAATGTTTCAAACAAAAAAATATTACAAATTATTAGACGGATACCAAATAACGGATAGTACAAATAGAAAGTAGTTTTTGCAGATAAAAACGGCACATTATAATGACTATTAATAAACAACAATAACAGCAGTTAAAGTATTAATGCATTATCAACAATGATGGTGTGATGTTTTCAGAGATAAAGATGTAAACAATGTTGTTAGTTGACATAGCAGGAAACAGGGGAGAGGAACCTTCTTACCCTTCATACTCTTCTTAACCTCAACCTTCTCAACCTCAACCTTACCCTCAACCTTACCCTTACCCTTAACCTCAACCTTACCCTATTTCTTATTACCTTTTTTATTTTCTTTAAGTTCAATCTGTTTTTTGATCTTGTTTTTTTCTATATCCTGAAAATGAGTTTCGGTTTAAAAATAATTACTTGTTTTTGTTCTTTTCAATTTTTT
>CAYMGX010000232.1:0-4237 GCA_964390065.1 uncultured Fibrobacter sp.
TTTTCCGCCAGTAAAATTCGAAAAAATGCACTACCTAATCCGCGGAATGTAAGATCAAAGAATTGTAAATATTTCTTACATCAGGCCATGTTGGGATTATTTTATGTGTTCCATCATTCATTTTATTTACAAATACATTAAATAAAAAATCATTGCTTTCTTTAATTATGTTTTTTGAAATTTCGATAAAATAAGAGTCCATCAAATCAAGATATTCAAGTTTAAAATCCTCTACATCATCAGAACCAAACAATACGTCAATATACCAAGATGATGTCATTAAAATAACTGAACGATTTGTTGTTTTATTAAACATTAAATACATTCTTAAAAAGCTTGAAATTATTTGAGTAACTTCTGAAGTACGCTCTTGATTTTTTACTTCGTTTTTTAATATGCCAATCATGATACATCCAACTTCAATCGAAATATCCTCATTACCTGAATTAATAGATTCTTCAAATACTCTTATTAGTTGTAAAACAAATAACTGATTTTCATTAAACTCCTTAGTAAAATTAAGCCTAGAATCTTTTAGTTCTGGTATAATTCTTTCTATTTCCCTAAGACCATATTTTACTATCTTATTTTTTTTTCTTCTCATTTCAAAAACAAGAATATCACTTATAGACTCTACATTAACAACCAAGTAATCTTGAAACTTAATGATTTTATTTTTCTTTCCAGAAAAACAGTTGTGAATAGTTTTCTTCACATTTCGTAAGTGTTCACCTAATACAAAATTTGATGTTGTAGTATACTGCTTCACAATGTAAAAAAAGATTAAGAGCATTACAAGGTTTGACATAAACAATAATATTGAAATAATTGCAATTATTTTCCACCAATCTAGTGTTTCACACTTCTCGTAAAAGAAACCTAACGTTAGACAACAAATTATTCCGATTGTTAACAAATAGGGATATATTCTTATCCTCTTTTTTCTTTGAAATAGAGAGCTGACAGTTTCAGAATTATAACGTTCTGATATTTTCAAAACAGATTCATGGCTTAGTGGAATGGCTAATGCAAGGATCGCACCTTCAATACCAGCCATTAATTCTATAAACCCATGCTCAATTTTGATTGTGTTTAAAAGGTAAATCCATAATTCCCTTATTGTATCAAAAATATCACATGTAACTAAATTAGAAATTAGTGTATCCATTTCGAACCTACCATCCGTAAAAAACCTTGTTGTTCAGTTTTTAGTTTATTTGTTTTAATCTAGTTCAATCGACTTTTAAAATTTATTAAGTTGTCAAAGTGTTACAACTTTAAACCCAATGTCGGTTTCATAAATAAACCGACAGGGGCCTTTTTTTTCACTGACAACATCGCAATACCACCTATCCCCATCACTGTGCATTGGGACTACAAAACTCTTCTCTGAAAGTCGATTAGTCTCCTTCTTTAATTTTTCAATTAGTTTTGAATCTTCACTATTAAATGACATTCCTGCTAGTAACCCTGACCGAACTTTTACAACACTCAAATCCCATGGATACTCACCTTTTTCAAACGGGTGCAGTTTGCCAGCAATCACCTTCGCCAAATAAACCTCTAATTGTGGTTCTCCGATTCGTGTAGGAACCGAAATCTCTTCATACCAGTGTGAGCTGCTCTTTGGAGAATACCCTTCAGTAAGTGAAAGCATATTAAACCGGCCCATACTATCTTTCGCAAATGAATCACTCTGAGCAGCGCCTTCTTGTTGCATTAATTTTTCAGGAGTATTCAGAGAATCATCACCATAAACCTTTTTCATTAGGCTTCTAATCCCATCAATTGAATTTTCGTCTCCCGGAGTTGTGATTTTCATACCTGTATCAATAAACGCTTGCTGTGTTTTCCAAAGTACTGCGTGATCTTTATAGACAAATGATGCTCCGGGCAAAATGTTTGAATACCATGTACTTTTGGGTGTATCATCCGGTTCAGGCCCATAAATTATAACTGTTGGCATTCCACGCATCTCTTTTCTACTACGGTTTCCTAATGAATCCCGTTTATGCCTGAACAGCCTTCCAATTCGCTGCAATATGTAATCCATTGGTGCAAGATCGGTTACTATAACATCAAAATCGACATCAAGAGACTGCTCAATTACCTGTGTAGCAACAACAACTCTACCTTTTCGTAAATCAGAACCGGATTTTGACCCAAAATGGTGTAGCAACTTACCTTCTTTGTCAATTCGATCCGCATATGTAAACCGACTGTGTAGAAGTGACACACATTCTTTCGGGTATAAAGTTGTTATTTCCTCATAGGCTGAAACAGCATCAGATACTGTATTTCTAATCCAGCAGCAACACTTTCCATTTATTGCATTTTCAATTAGCAGATTAAGGGCATTATTATAATCATACTCGAACTTGACAGCTACAGAGCGCTTAAGATCACTTCTTGTATCCTGATGAACTTCAATAATTTTCGAATCACTTCCAACATATGTTGCAAGAGGGTACGTATCGTGTTGTAATAATTTAGTTTTGTTTCCAACACTCCCTTTCAAATAGGCATTAGTAAAGCTCTGTCGGATTTTTATAGGTAATGTTGCAGAAAGCAGTATTACGCTTCCACCCTGTTTTGCATGGTGTTCTAACAAGCCACATAAGAGCCTGTGCTGATAACTATCATATGCATGTACCTCATCAATAACAAGAACTTTCCCATGAAGTCCAAACATTCTGAGCGACTGATGTCTTGCTGGAAGAACAGAAATTAAAACCTGATCAACTGTTCCAACTCCAGCATCAGCAAGCAATGCTTTTTTATTTGTATCTGAAAACCAACGACTACAGTGTACATCGGTATATTCTACATCGTTAATTTCAACATTCTCATTTTTCTCAAGAAATGATGCACTAAATTCTTTTGACAAATGACGTGCACCATGTGCAAGCACCAGTGATGGCTTTGAATTATCTTCAAAAAGCAAACGATATTGTTTTGAAAATCTTTTATACATTGCATCAGAAGTTGCCATGGTTGGCAATGCAATAAAAACACCATTTCCCAGGCCTTTTGATAATAATCGTGCTGTCAATATAAGTGCAGCTTCCGTTTTCCCTGCACCAGTTACATCCTCAAGTACCCATAATTGTGGAATGTCCGGTATTTCACAAGTATCACAAAAGTGTTGAAGTGGCGTGGGTGTTTTTGATATTTGTGGAAACAAAAATGGAAATGAATATGTTTTTCTACTTGATGCAGAAATAACCCCACATCTACATACTGCATCATTAGCATTTATTAACGATTGTTCCCAATATTCATTTAAGGGTATTTCCTTTTCTAATGGTTTAAAACATTCGCTATTTGAACCTATCCAATCAGAGAATGTGATAAATCCAGCTATTTCCCAACTTGCAGTTTTTAAAAACTCAAGAATTTGTCCAAACTGTTGCAAATTGTTAATATTATTAGTAAAAAGTTGTACATCAAAGAGAGCAAGCAAATCAGTCCAGAATTCATCAACACTTTCAAAATCACTATCATCAAAAAAGTCATTAATATTTATTGATCCTTCTGGATTTGCAGGGATTCCATGATGTCCTGTTGTTGTGCTTACAATTATGTCAAGAGCCTCCAAAATAGATAAACCCTCAATACCATAAAGATCCATTAATCGTTCCGAAATACGATTGACATATCTATCCCGCCATAAAGCTGCACCAAGCGCATCATGTCTCACAGGTATTATTCTACCTCTATTTTCCCCCTGTAATAATTTCTGCACATCAGGAACCATTACCTGAAATGTTTTTGCGAATTTTCCTAAATCGTGAATTGATAATACTATAGCTATTAATGAAGCGATCTTTATTTGAAGTATTGCTGCAATCTTTTGTAATGCTATTACTCGAGCATTGTCTAATTCAGCAAGTACAACACCTACTGCCGCAACATTCAAACAGTGATAAGGCAACAGATGATATTTGTAGGTTCCACCATCCTGCTTCTGTGCCTTACCCCAATATTTATAATAGGATTTCATTTACAATTCGCTTTTTAGAAGAATAAAATTGACAACTATAATAAATCTAATTATTCAACACTTCAAAATACCAGAGCATTGTATCAGGATTCAATTTTCTTTATTCTCTCACATTCCTCTAACACTTTACTAATACACATATCTGTAATCTTCCCACTATTATAAGCATCAAGCCGCGCCTCAGCCTCCGCCACCCAACGCGCATCAATTGATGATTGATCATTATCATCATGG
>CAYMGX010000233.1:0-4133 GCA_964390065.1 uncultured Fibrobacter sp.
ATTGAAACATTGTATTGAAACATTGTATTGAAACATTGTATTGAAACATTGTATTGAAACATTGTTATGTAATAAAAAATATACAAATATACGAACTTAAACGGAGGAGTTATGAGTTTGCTACGTAAAACAGTCTTTTTGAGTCTTTTAACCGGCGTGATGTCGTTAACGAACAGCGCGACATTTAACTATGCTGAAGCACTTCAGAAATCAATTTACTTTTATGAGTGTCAGCAGGCTGGGGAGCTACCTGATTGGAACCGGGTTGAATGGCGTGGGCCATCATGTTTAAAAGACGGCAGTGACGTGGGAAAAGATCTCACCGGCGGCTGGTTTGATGCAGGTGATCATGTAAAATTTAATTTCCCTATGGCGTTCTCGACAACATTCTTATGTCTTGGTGTCAAGGAATACAGGGATGCTTACGAGAAATCCGGCCAACTGACACATATCTTAAACAACATCCGTTTTGTCTGTGATTATTTCATTAAATGTCACACTGCGCCAAATGAATTATATGGCCAGGTTGGTAATGGCAGCCTGGATCATTCATTCTGGGGACCGGCAGAATCGGTTGAGGCTCATATGGCGAGACCTTCTGCAAAAATAAGTGAGGCAAAACCCGGAGCTGATTTGGCCGGTGAAACAGCAGCAGCACTCGCAGCAGCTTCAATAATTTTTAAACCCACAGATCCAACCTATGCAGCAACACTGCTTACTCATGCAAAGCAACTGTATGAATTTGCCGACAAATTTCGCGGTAATTATTCTGATGCAATTACCGATGCTGCAGGTTTCTATAAATCATGGAGCGGCTACCAGGATGAATTGGTATGGGGTGCTATCTGGTTATATATGGCAACAAACGACGAGACCTATTTAACCAAAGCCGAAACAGAATATACAAAATTAGCAACCGAACCGCAGATGACTGTCAAATCCTACAAGTGGACAATTGCCTGGGATGATAAAAGCTATGGATGCTATGTCCTGCTTGCCAAACTAACCGGAAAAGATGAGTACAAACAGGATGCCCAGCGCTGGCTCGATTTCTGGACTGTAGGTTACGAAGGAAACAAGATCAAATATACACCAGGTGGTCTCGCATGGCTTGATTCATGGGGCGCTAACCGTTATGCTGCAAATACAGCACTTATGGCGTTCATTTACAGTGATTTCATTGAAGATGCGACCCTGAAAACCCGTTATCATGATTTTGCGGTAAGGCAAATTAACTATGCCCTTGGTGATAATCCATTAAAACGTTCGTTTGTTGTTGGATTCGGAACTAATCCTCCCCAACGAGTTCACCACCGGACGACAGAAGGAAGCTATCCTGGTAATTCAACAGACACGATCGCAAGTAGACATATTCTCTATGGCGCATTGGCTGGCGGCCCAGGCAACAGTGATGATTACAAGGATTCCCGGGATAATTACACCAACAATGAGGTTGCATGCGATTATAACGCAGGCTTCACCAGTGCTCTTGCCCGAATGGTTAAAGAATTTGGTGGAGAACCAGTTGCTAATTTCCCCGAAAAAGAGCCGGCACGTGAACAGTTTTACGTAATGGCCAGTGTAAACGCAAGTGGAGAACGGTTCACCGAAATCAAGGCAACACTGTATAATAAAACAATCACTCCTGCACGTGTGTGTACAGATTTATCGTACCGTTACTTTGTCGATTTAAGTGAAGCAATTTCAGCGGGAATCGCGGTTGATCAGATCACAGTTAAAACCAATTACCTTGCAGGAAAAGCCAAGGTTTCCGGGCTTAAACCTTACGATGGCTCTTCGTCTGTTTATTACGTAGAGGTATCATACATCGGAGACTCGCTGTATCCGGGAACACAGGATTCGGATAAACGTGAAGCACAGTTCAGAATCGAGTTGCCATCAAATGCTGCAGGTACATCCTGGAACACAGCAAATGACTGGTCATTTAAAACTGTAGGCACAGGCAGCTCATCCGCTGTAAAAGCACTGAACATACCAGTCTATGATAACGGAGTCCAGGTTTGGGGTGCAGAACCAAATAAAGATCCTGTCAGCACCATCGAATTAAATCCGGGTACTCGTTCCATTCAAAAAATCGGGCCACAATTTCATTTTAATGGTCAAAAAATTTCTTTTACAAATATGAATGACCAAGCCAGCGTTTCAATTATCAATGCAGCCGGAAAAGTTGTTTACTCCGGGATTGTAACATCAAAAGCACACGTAAATGTTAATCGTCTGGGTACAGGCGTGTACATATGCAGATTAAGTACAACATCAGGAACACAGACAATAAATCGTTTCAGGATTGTAGAGTAAGCCGCTGCTGCGATAATAAATCCGATTTTCATGAGCCTGTAAGGCTCGCAAATAGCCCGGGGCACGTGCCTTGGGCTATTTTATTTATACCCGAAATAAAGCGCTTGATTTCTCTTTTATCCCATTCAGGCACCATCACGACAGAACAACTGTATAAAACCCCGGTTTTTTAACTATGGTAAACTGTTTCCCCTGCGTATTAGTAACCGTGGCAGAGCGGTTACACTTTGGAAGACACTGATTATCACACTGGTTTTTGACACATCCGGAAACATTCCGGATCAGACATTGCCGGGTTGTCATTATCGGTTTCCTGTAATTTATCGCCTGCCAGAGATCAATCCCCTGTGGAATCTGCACCTGTCCTACCTCATCCTTTGAAAACTCTGATGAAAGAAAGACTCCGCAGAATCCGCTCACTGTTGTCAATGCCCTGACAGCATAGGAATTGACAATGTTAAAACCGGGCCCTGCAATCCATTTTCTTCCCGACCGTGATGCCACATCCGCAATTCCGGTATTATCAGTTATAATCATCCTGCGATCAAGTTTATCAAGCAATGCAACTGCGTTTGTAAAATCATGACCGATAAGAATCGAACTGAAAAAGGGGATGACACTCTTACTGGCATTAATTGATGCTGCAAGCGTATCAATATTTTCAATATAATTAGGCAGAATCAATACAACGATATTGCACTTGCCATCACCTTGTAAACCACTGCCTTGCAAACTCTCAACAACATACGCTTTCCGTATATTTGGTTTCTGTGAAACATCCTGCCCGATCAGGGGAATTGCAAACCGTGACGCATCAATGGTGATACCGCTGAGTTTTTCCACTGCGACACATCGCAACCTGTTAAGTTCTTTCTGAGGGATAAAACAGTTTGTGCCAAGTTCCGATATATCAAGACTATCAATTATAAACGGTGTCGCACCAAGCCTTGAGAACTGTGCCATAAGACTTTCTTTGTCAAGCGGACGATTGGACGCTTCCAACATCGGTAGTTGCGAAAGAAGCGTAACTGAATTATCGGGTGATGAAAACACAGCATTCAGGGGTTCACCTGCAGCACCGCTCACCCGGATTGTCAGCGGGATCTTTACAGGTTGCATCGTATCAATAATCGCCTTAATCCTGTCGGCATCATCTGAGATCTCCTGTGTAAACACCTGATAGCCATCACAAATTAAACCTTTGAGTTTATGCTCAATAGTAAACTGATACTCAAACGGCCTGAGTTTCTTTACACATATACCTTTGCAGATAAAAGTAAAATCAGGTGTATAAATCAGAACTTCTGTATTCGCGTCAAGATCGGCATCGGTATCAAGTGTAAGTACCTTTTTGTCAGCCCAGTATCCTGCAACATTTGCAACATGCTTAAGCGATTGATCCCGTGATGAATCGATAAACATATCTGCACCAATGGTGCCATCAACATACCCTGATGTAAACTTGCGGTTAAATACTGCGTTCAACCGCTTGTCATCATGACGAATCGGTCGTCCCTCCTCAAGCGCATCGACCTGTTCTCTCCAGGCTGATGTTACATTATACACATAGGGAAACTTTTTGATACGTCCTTCAATTTTGAACGAATCAACACCCGCATTGTAAAGCTTATCTGCTTCCGCAAAAACAAAATTGTCTTTAAGGTTAAAGATCGCTTTTGCCGGCGCACGTTCTTTTGCATTATGTAAAGAATACAGCCGTCTGCAGGGTTGCACACACGCACCCCGGTTACCGGATTTGCCGCACAGGTTACTGCTCATATAGCACTGTCCCGAAAAAGAGATACAAAACGCGC
>CAYMGX010000234.1:0-4072 GCA_964390065.1 uncultured Fibrobacter sp.
ACCCATTTCAGTGAAAGTCTTCGCTACTATGAACTGTCCTATCAAACAGGACTGCAAACCGGTGATATCCAGCATGCATCATATGGGATAGCTCATAAAGTATTTCTCAATATTCATGTGGGAATAAATCTGCAAAGATGTGAAGATGAAACCGATCAGGCAATTTTGTTTTTACAAAAAACACAAGCAGTTACACCAATGCTACTTGCGAGACTGGCGAAGCAGACAATAAAAAAATTAACCGTTCCTGACATTAATGCATCTTTTGAACAATCCGACAATGAATTGCTTGGGATTATAAAAAGCACTCATAATATAGCGTTTGAATTCCGTTATTGTCAATACGAAACGATGCTCAACATCCTGTTTGATAATATGATTGAAGCTGAAAAATGGAATGCACTGACAGATCAGTCTGCCTTTGCTGCAAGTGCGGACTTCCCGATAGCCGACCACTATCTGTTCCAGGGTTTAATTTTAATCCACAGATATACGTCTTCACTGGATGTGGAAAAGCCGGCTCTGAGAGAAAAGATAACTACGATTCTTGAAAAACTTAAAAACTGGAGTGATAACTGTGCCGTTAACTTTGCGCATAAATATTACCTTCTTGCAGCAATGACAGCGATCATTGAAAATAAACCACTTGATATTATTACCGGACTTTTTGATCAGGCGTTGACATCAATAAACGACACAGATTTTACCCATATGAAAGCGTATATCAATGAATGCCAGGGAAAATTCTGGTTAAGTAAGGGTATTGAAACGGTAGGAAAAGCGTTTATCCGTGATGCACATTATCTGTATAATCAATGGGGCGGAGCACGAAAAACTGCGATGCTTGAAAAACAATATCCACAATTCTTTATGTCATCAGATACTATTATTAGTAAAACAGGGCGTACCAGGGGCACGACAACCCGCTCAATTGATATTATGTCAATCATGAAATCATCACAGGCAATCTCCAGCGAAATAAGATTTGACAAGTTGCTTATGATTCTCATTCAAACAATAATAGAAAATGCAGGAGCTCAGTGCGGATACCTTCTTCTCAAGAATGACAAGGCAAAAGAGTACACGATTGAAGCCATGAAATGCGAGCATGTGGATACAATCAAGGTAATGGAAAAATTACCATATACACAATGCGATACAATCTGTCATGAAATAATTCAGTATGTCATACGAACAAGGAAACACATCGTTCTTGATAATGCATGTTATGATGAAACGTTTCGTAGCAATGCATATATTCGTGCTAATGAGATCAAATCGGTACTGTGTCTGCCGATTGTTTATCAGAATATGTTAAAAGGTATTGTGTATCTTGAGAACAATCTCTCCCCGGGTATATTTACTGCTGAGCGTCTTGAAATCCTTGTGATGCTTGCTTCGCAGGCGTCAATATCAATAGAGAATGCCCAATTGTATGAGACTCTTGAAGACAAAGTACGGGAACGAACTGTTCAGTTGAAATTTGCAAACGAACAGCTTAAGGAATTATCGCTGCATGATCCATTGACTAACCTTCACAACCGCCGGTATGCATATGAATTCGTTTCGGATCAGGCTGTCAAGTTCATAAAAAATAAAGTACGGTCATTGAGCACTGAAAACAAACGGAGCCAGTCTCCACGTGACCATGTACTTGGAATATTCATGATAGATATAGATCATTTTAAAGATGTTAATGATACCTATGGTCATAAATCCGGAGACAACGCTCTGGTTGTTTTTTCTGATGTGCTTAAAAAACTGATACGTAAAGATGATTTTATTATTCGATGGGGCGGTGAAGAAATTCTGATTATTCTTAATAATACCAGTGAAGACTATCTTGAATCGTTTGCGCGCAAAGTACTCGGAAGCGTCCAGGCTGAACCGATTGAGGTCGCTGACGGGAAATTGATTCATATCACCTGTTCGATCGGTTACACCGAAATGCCGTCAAATATGTCAGCACCTGAGCTGTTAACACTTGAGCAAACTATTAACCTTAGCGATTTCGCCTTGTATCTTGCAAAAGAACACGGACGAAATATTGCAGTACATGTTGCTGCAAAGGAACAGAAATCGATATCTCATGCGTATATTGATTATCTGTTACGATTGAATAAAAACACTGCGATAAACGACGATTATGTACGTATTGAATATATTAAAACCTGATGGCTGATTTGTCAATCATCCATGTTTATGGGCTTCCTGATGCGGTTAGCAGTTCTGAAAGATAGTTGTACACTATCTTGTCAGGGACATACTTCCGAACCCTGACTGTAAAGGAGGGAATTCTTACGTATCCGTGGAAATGAGCCCTCCCTTACGGTCAGGCCCCGGAATAAACCTTATCTTTTAAGCATTTAACGGGTTCTATCGTTAGAATACAAAAAAAGAAAACCTGCCTGAAAGTTTACACAATCAGACAGGTTAAAATCCCACTGCTTAAATATTATTCTGAAACTATCAAGACAAAATATACTTATTTAAAGTCAATTAATTCAACATCAAAAACAAGTGTTGCATTTGGAGGAATTACTCCACCCGCACCGCGTGAGCCGTAGCCGAGGTTTGATGGAATAATCAGTGTTCTTCTTTCGCCTCTGCTCATATCAAGCAATCCCTCATCCCACCCCGGTATAACCATACCAACACCAACCTGAAACTCAAACGGTTCATTGCGGTCGCGTGAGCTATCGAATTTCTTTCCGTTAAGTAATGTTCCAGTATAGTGCACTTTGATATTTGCACCGCGTGATGGCTTATTTCCATCACCGGCTTTTTCCACTTTGTACATCAGACCAGATGATGTTGTGGTAACAGATCCAAACTTTTCTTTAGTAATTGCAGCCTGTTCTTCAACAGCTTTTTTTGCTTTCATGTTTTCTTTTTCTTCAGCTTTCTTTTTGAGGGCATCAAACGCGGCCTGATCATTTTTAAACGCTTTCGCCTTATCGCCAATGCGTACTATTTTTACACTGTTCATTACATCACCCTGAGTGATTTTTTTTACGACATCCATACCGGTGATAACTTTACCAAATACTGAATGCTTGTCATCAAGATGCGGAGTCGCATCAAGGGTGATAAAAAATTGGCTGCCATTAGAACCTGGCCCGGCATTTGCCATCGAGAGAATACCCTCTGATGAATGACGCAATGATGGATCGAATTCATCAGCGAACTTGTACCCGGGACCACCGGTTCCATTCCCCTGAGGATCACCACCCTGAATAACAAATCCCGGAACGACACGATGAAACTTGATACCATCATAAAACGGACCATTTTTTGATGTCTTTATATGACCCTCGGCAAGTCCGGTAAAATTCGCAACTGTTAAAGGAGTTATTTCATACTCCATTTGAAGAACGATTTTCCCTTTTGTCGTTTCCATTTCTGCGTACAAACCATCAGGGTATTGTGCAGAAGCTGCTGCAATAGTTGATGCTGCTAGTGTCAATGCAATTAGTCCTTTCATAAATAGATTCAAACCTTTCAACAAATATATTAGTCCCAATCAAATGGCGATCGCATCGATTCCTTCTCTTCAGGATCAATAGTAATATCCTTCGCCTCTTTGAATTTATTTTCAATCTCCGCTTTTCTTCGCTCCTCATCCTCCCTGGCTTTTTTCATTTTTTCATCCCACGCAACACCCTTTTTCTGATTTTTCAGGAAATCATCAAAACTTGCCTTTTGATGTTCAGGTGCCTTATGCTCCACAACTTTCTGATTCACCGGATCGATAATCAGTGTACCTTTACACATTGGACATTTAACTTCAAACTGGCTCACAACACCCTCCCAGTTACCTGATTGGTATTCTAAAAATACAAGTAAATTAATGTAAAAACATTCTGTGATATGTCAGAACAAAGACCCGATACACGGATTCAATTTTCAGCACAATTAGACTATTGCAAACCAAAAGCCACCGAATGCTCCTGCTGGAGTATTCCCTTTTATTGTCACATTACGCTATACCAGCATACCATATTGTTTTTACAATCTACTTTGTATCCTGTCTTAACAGAATTGTATAAGTAGTTCCAATTATCATAATTTT
>CAYMGX010000235.1:0-4049 GCA_964390065.1 uncultured Fibrobacter sp.
CTTGAGTTATTTGTTTCAAAAATGAGGTTTACACCAACCAAGTGCCTACCCATATATTATTATTATTTAAAACAGGCGTTTTTAATTCTTTTCGCCCTTTTAGTCAATATTTTCTATATATTGTAACTTTGAAGAACTTTCGAAAAACAACTTCGGTTTACACATCAAATAGTTTTTCTGTAACTGTTTACTGCCTGTATCAGGAAACAAATTACCATTTCAGCAATACTTATGTGTCATTTAAAAGCTGACATCCTGCCGGACTCAATTGATGTGGGTGATAACAAAATGGATGGTGGTGTAACCTCACTTGAAGCTCATCCTGCAAATGATTCAAGTCCCGGTATTCTTTTTGTCGGCGGAAATTTCCAAACAGTTACCGGCATTGAAAACAGCAAATTTCTTGTGGCACTCCGATCCGACGGTACACCCGGACCGGAATTTACAAAAGGACCGGATTAACCTCCTCTGGATATCTATTGTAAAGGTACCGTTTTCTATGCAGGGCTCGGAGGCCTTGGTAACAGGCCGGCAGCGTATGATATCGGTTCCACCCTATCATACACTGAACTTTGGAAAGGAATTACTGTTCAGGGTGATGTACAGGCTGTCACCTGCTCGGACAGTGGATTTGTCTTTTTCTCGTTTCATCAGGGCCTCTTTGATACAACTGATTATTTCCGCTGCGCTGTTGTTGATGCAAAAAATGGCCAACTTTATGATACGCTGCCATCAATAAGCAGCTTTTTTGGTGTCTGGGCACTTGATGCCCAAAAAGATATTCTTGTTGCCGGTGGAGCATTCACCTCCATTAACGGCAAAAAACAGAATCATCTTGCAGTATTTAAAATTCCATCATATCCAGTCCAGTCCTGTCCTGTAAAAGTAGTTCTGGCAGATCCACCCGACCAAACTATTGTTACCTCGCGAACTCCAAAACTGCAGTGGAAATTTGTTCCGTATGCAGAAAACTACGATGTACAGGTCGCAACCGACTCACTCTTTGAAAATCGTCTGGCAACATACACTAAAATCAGCACTTTTACAAAACGGTGTTCACAACTTAAACGGTGTTCACGTTATTTCTGGAGGGCGCGGGCAAACAACCAGTCTGGTGTTGGTCCATGGTCGACAGTGTGGCAATTTTTCACACAACCGGGTGACAATGATATACCGCGCATTGTACAGCCAACCGATGGTGCAGAGTACTTGCCCGTTTCATTTCATTGTATCTGGCGAAGAGCTGAAAATGCACTTTCGTATACTATTGAGGTCGCAGAAGAAGATAGTTTTACAACTGTTTTGTTTAGCAGCAGTGACTGTGCAGATACGAGTGTGCTTATTTCAAATATGGCAAACGATAAACATTATTTTCTTCGTGTCAGAAGTAACACAATTGGCGGACCAACAGGATGGGCAACAGTCGGA
Organism: uncultured Fibrobacter sp.; assembly: GCA_964390065.1. GTDB lineage: Bacteria > Fibrobacterota > Chitinivibrionia > Chitinivibrionales > Chitinispirillaceae > JAAZBG01. The sequence continues at coordinate 1,429 of CAYMGX010000235.1, forward strand.
TTTTCGACTGTTCCGTCGGCACCAAATGCACCTTTAAAAATAAATCCAGCGGATAATGCGGTGCGAGTCACCTGCCTTCCCGTTTTTTCATGGGAAAAAGTAACCAACGCAACATCGTACAGATTGCAGCTTTCCACCGACACGGGTTTTACAAACAATATCATTGATATCGCCGGAAATGTTGACACCAATATTACCTCTCCGGAACTCTCCGATACTGCACGGTATTTCTGGCGTGTTGGCGCAGATAATGAGTGGGGTTCAAGTCCCTGGTCGGATGTATGGTCTTTTACCACTGGAACAGGTTCAAGGACTATTTTAGAAATCGTCAAACCGATTGACAAAGCGGTTTCTCAGCCTGTTGCATTGAAATGCGTGTGGCACCCGGTTGCAAGTGCGTATTCATACACGGTTCAGGTGTCACAGGACCAGGACTTTACAACCACAATAGTTGATATAGCGGACATCCATGACACACTTGTTGACATATCGGGGTTATCAAACGGTACATATTATTATTTGCGGGTCGGCGCGGTTACCGATAGTGACACAGGTGTATGGTCATACATCAGCTTTACAACAGTTTGCTCAACGCCTGGAGTGCCTGTTGGAAAATCACCTGAAAACAATGCAACACTGGTCACATGTAATCCAGAACTCGTATGGGAACCGGTGAGTGGTGCAGCGTCGTACAGAGTCCAACTATCAGGCGATTCAACTTTCACAACCAGCATTCTTGACAGTACAGGACTGAACGACACCAGCATTACTATTTCGCAATTATCAATGGATACCCGTTATTTCTGGCGTGTTAATGCATCAAATGATGGAGGCGAGACGTGGTCGCAGCCGATGCGGTTTACTACATTGTATTCTGCCCCTTACTGTCCTTTAGCCCGATTTCCTCAATCCGGGTATGCATCCCTGTGCGATTCGGTAAAAATAGTCTGGAGCAGCAGCAGTCCTCATATATCAGATTACCTGATTGAGGTTGCTTATGATAGTACAATGAATAATCTTTTGATATCGGGAACAACCACAGACACATCATATATTATTCACCGGCTTTCTGATAATAAGCGAATTTTCTGGCGGGTCAAGGCGCGCAATAACGTCGGTGAAAGTGATTGCAGTGTACCGGTAGTTTTTAAAACCTCATTTCCGGCTGTCCTCAGGTATTCATTAAACGCATTTAATTTCTATCGGGGGTTTGGTCACCTTTCATATTCAGTGGCAAAGCGAAGTGATGTTGTTATCCGGCTTTTCAATCTTCGAGGTAAAGTGGTCTGGCAAAAGAAAATTAAAAATATCAATCCTGGATATTACTCGGAAACCATACCTTCAGGAACGTTGCCAACGGGATATTATATTGTAAAAATAAAAGCCGGAACATTCACCAAAAGTACCGGCGCATCGTTTGTTAAATAAGACAGGTCAGGATAGTACCTGCGTTATAAGTAAGCTTACCGGCTCCTTCCCGTGTTTTTAGTCGCATTAAACGATATAGAGACCATACCCACTTTGCAGATCCGGTTTTAATAGAATTAAGCATCAGGGTTAATGTTATTCCGAGGCCTGACCGTAAGGGAGGGCTTTCTTTCCAATGGGAACCCCAAACCCCCTCCTTTACAGTCGGGGCTCGGAATGATGCCTGTATTCATTGTAAATTAGAAAGAACCTTGTTCAACTACGACTTTGGAATAATGTATCCCGTAATCAATAGTTCAGAAATCATAATCACTTAGCATATATTTGTTACCATTTTTTTACTATGTTTATGTAAATTAGCATAATAACTGATAATAACCCAGGTAACACAACACAAAAAACCATCATCATTTTGCCACGTTTATAATTTACTTATTATCACACAACCCTTTATTTTATAGCATTTTATCACACTTTTGTGCATACACATTGTGTATTGCTCAACGTACGCAACAACCACTCATCGCCCGCAACACCTAACTTTTTTACTACATGTTACCATTTTTTCTATATATTATACCCTATGAGAAAGAAAACTGACATAAAACCCGACATTTTTGATTTCTTCGACTACCGTGAATACCTTCAAAGTATTTATGATTGGCGCAAAAGAAATGAATCGGGATTTTCTCACCGCAGTTTTGCGAAAGAAGCCGGTATCATAAGCCCCAATTATCTTCACCGGGTACTTAAACGTGAACGTGAACTCAGTGAGGAGTATGGTAATAAGTTCGCTGCGGCACTCAACCTGCAGGGAAATGATCTGCTTTATTTTTCAACATTGGTCAAATTCAATCAGGAACAGGATTCGTCTATTAAAGAAACGTTCCTGAGAACACTGCTTGCACTCCGGTACCGACGCGGCGTTCATCATATACATGACAAGAAGCTGCAATTCTTCAGCAAATGGTATTACCCTGTTCTTCGTGAACTTGTCATTATTAAAAATTTTAATAACGATTACAATCTTCTGGCCCGTAGCTGTCTTCCAAAAATCACTGCACAGCAGGCAGAGAACGGTATTGCCTATCTGGTGAAACACGGTTTTTTAAATAGAAACGAAGATGGAACTTTTACCCGAAGTGATCCGGTGATCTCAAGTGGTGATGAGGTTGCATCAACGGTACTTCGTA
>CAYMGX010000236.1:0-3975 GCA_964390065.1 uncultured Fibrobacter sp.
ATGGGGTGGAACAGCTGGAACTGTTTCGGACCTAATATTGATGAGACTAAAATCAAGGGTGTCGCCGATGCAATGGTCACAAGCGGCCTGCGGGATGCCGGCTATATTTACCTCAACCTCGATGACAACTGGATGGCCAAGTCACGTGATGCAAATGGAAATCTCCAGGGAGATCCCACGCGATTCCCCAAAGGAATGAAAGAGTTAGGTGACTACATCCATTCCAAAGGGTTGAAGTTTGGCATTTATGGTGATCGCGGTACGGTCACCTGTTACTTCCGGGACAACTTCAAGGAACTTACAACACAAAGCGGAAGCGCCGGAAAAGAAATACAGGATGCAAAAACGTTTGCCTCATGGGGAGTTGATTACCTCAAGTACGACAATTGTGAAGTTGGCTATGCAGCCCCCGCTGCAACGATGCAGAAAGATTATACAACCATGAGAGATGCACTTGCAAAGTCCGGACGCGATATTGTCTTTAGTATCTGTGCCTGGGAATTTAAAGACTGGATGCCTGAGGTCGGGAATTTATGGCGCACCACCACCGATATCCTCAACCACTGGAAAAAAGAGGGAAGCGACTGGTCGTGGGGCATACTTGACATTGTAGACCTCAGTGAAAAATATGCCCCGTACGCTAAGCCTGGTGCATGGAATGACCCTGACATGCTGCAGGTTGGAAATTTCGGCGGCAATCGTGCCCCGACCGAGACAGAGTATCGTTCACACATGAGTCTCTGGTGCATTATGGCTGCACCTATCATTATGGGCAATGATATCAGAAACATGAATCAGGCCACAAAAGATATACTCCTGAACAAAGAGGTCATCGCTGTCAATCAGGATTCGGCAGGCATTCAGGGACGAAGAGTAAAGTCAAGCAACGGGCTTGAAGTATGGTCCAAACCGCTCGGGTCTAATAACAGTAACATCAAAGCGGTAGCACTTTTCAACAGAAACTCATCTACTGCAACAATTACGGTAAACTTTTCTGATATCGGCTTGACTGGTACAGCTGCGGTACGGGACCTCTGGGCTAAGACAGACAAAGGTAACTTTACAGGATCGTACTCGATGAGTGTACCGTCCCATGGCTGTGCCATGCTCAAAATTGCGACCGGAACCGCTGCAAAAGAGATGAGAAGAACAGTATCAGGCAAACCATATTGCACCGCAGGGTTCGCAAAAGGTAAACTCACAGTTACACCATCCGTCGACAACCAGCGTTATGGAGTCACCATTTACGCCATGGACGGCAAGCTTGTCAAAAAAGCAAACAATCTGACATCTGCATCAGCATTTCCGGTCAGCAGCGGCTTGTACTACGTGGAAACAAGGATCAATGATATTCAGGAGAAATCGATTGTTGCTACGTATTAATTTATGATTCGTTTACTACAGCAGGGTAAATGCTACCCTGCTGTACCACCCCAATGTTTTTAACGTAACGATTACAAAACAGTAGAGTACTTGTGCGCTCTCCCCTACACCGGTAACGCATTGATTCTAAAAAAATGACGCCGTCTGATTATCTTTTTCACTCATTTTTTTGCTCTGAATCGCCGCCGTTAAAAACTAAATGTTTTGGAAATACTGTAATCAAAACGTATTTTCACCACATGAATTTTTTTACATTAATTAGTGCACATACATTCCAGGCAATTTCTGGAGTATCCACACCTCAGTTGTTATTCCCTGTGAATCCAGTCCCGGTTCCAGGTCCGCCCTAATGCAACCTGTCGTTGTCTGACAAACCCGCAGTATTTTTTTTATTTTCCATGCCTTTTATCAGAGGAACAATTTTTAATTTTTTTTGGAGCAAAGATTTTGAGTTTACCTAATGAAATATCACGAAGAAGAACTTTTGCCATCGTATCACATCCTGATGCAGGCAAAACGACATTAACTGAAAAACTGCTTCTTTACGGTGGTGCAGTGCAAATGGCAGGCTCTGTTACTTCACGAAAAAAAGAGCGGGCTACCGTCTCTGACTGGCTTGAGATTGAACAAAAGCGAGGCATCTCAGTCAGCTCTACCATTCTTCATTTCGACTACAATGGATTCAGGATTAATCTGCTCGACACTCCTGGCCACAATGATTTTTCTGAAGATACATACCGGGTACTGACTGCTGTTGATTCCGTGATCATGGTTATTGATGGAGGAAAGGGTATCGAACAGCAGACACTTAAGCTATTTGAAGTATGCAGAAAACGTAAAATTCCGATTATCACGTTTATCAATAAAATGGACAGACCATCACGTGATACATTGTCGCTCCTTGACGAAATCGAGAAAGTACTGCATATTACTCCCTACCCGGTGAATATCCCCCTTGGTTGCGGAAACGAATTCAAAGGGGTCTGGGACCGCAGGACAAAAACGGCACACTTGTTTGAACGCACTACGGGTGGCGCTTTTCGTGCACCCGTTAAAACATGCGGCCTCGAGGATCAACTTGTTCGGGACATTGTATCTGAAAGTACCTACCGAACTGTATGCGACGAGTTGGAAATGATCGACCATGTTGGAGAATCATTCCATGTAGGAAATATTGCAAATGGAACTATGACTCCTGTCTTTTTCGGCAGCGCAGTGAACAATTTCGGGCTTGAGCTGCTGCTCAATGGTTTTCTGGAATTCTCTCCGTCACCTCAGCCTCGGCAATCAGCGGATATAATGATCAACCCGGAGTCCGATTTCTTTTCAGGATTTGTTTTCAAAATACAGGCGAACCTTAATCCCAAGCACCGCGACAGAATGTCGTTTATTCGAATCGTTTCGGGAAAGTTCACCCGCGACATGCCCGTTTTTCACACCAGAACCGGAAAAAAACTGCGATTATCCAATTCAAATAATGTATTCGGCCGTGAAAGAACATCGGTAGATGAAGCCTGGCCGGGTGATGTTATCGGATTTGTCGGCGGGGAATTTCTTAACATTGGCGATACCTTATGTGAAAAACCTGATATTGCATATCAGGAAGTCCCCCGTTTTGCACCGGAATGCTTTGCATATCTTCACAACCCCGAACCTTCCAACTACAAACGTTTTCAAAAGGGATTGGAACAACTTGTCCAGGAAGGACTGGTACACTTATTCACCAAGAAAAACGCTCTGGATAAAAACGCACTTCTCGGGGCAGTTGGCCCACTTCAGTTCGATCTTGTTCAGTTTCGACTCGAAAAGGAGTATGGGGCGGCTTCCAGAATAGAGGCAACAGCATGGAAAATAATTCATTGGTTCGATACCAAATCTGTCGAGCCAGCGCAACTTTCCATTCCGCATAAATCGGCGCTTGTTCAGGACGACAATGGCAGAAGTGCAATTCTATTTGAGGGAGAATGGCAAGTGAGGCTCTTCCGTGAGAAAAATCCATCAGTCGTACTACTTGACAGTTTGTACAATGACAAAGAGCCTGATGAATTTGGTCAGGTCGTTAACACCATTCATGCGGGCTGAGCAGATGCGTGTTTCTTCCCGCGATGTCGTTATGTTAGCGTTGACACAAAGGGATACGCCTCCGCCAATGTCATTAACTTAGTATTTACAAGGCGGCAGCGTACTTATGCGCTCGCCCCCACCCGCTCACAAAGCCGAGCGACCTCCCCCGCAGGAGGGAGGTATAATTGTTTTAAAATCAAAATGATACCTCCCTCCTGCGGGGGAGGTCCAGCTGCTTTGAGCTGGGGTGGGGGCGCTCAATCGGCACAGCTGCAACATGTAAATCTTAAATTTGCGACATTGACAGGTTCTTCTTGCACGTGTAAACGCCCCATCTGACGTTAATACCCGGTCCTATCCCTTATCCCGATAGTCCCGATTGTATCGTTTCAACATTTTACCAAATTCTTTCTCTTTCTTTCGTTTTTCGTGAAATGACATTTCATAGTGCTGAGCCTCTTTTCGTATCTTGAGATAATTCTGATACCGCTTTACATCAATAGAACCATCGGTGACCGCACCGATCAC